>DVLW01000149.1 GCA_018715285.1 Candidatus Faecivivens stercoripullorum
CCTCCCACCAGCCATACAGACCACTTGTCCCCTGATTTACATATAAACCGGGATAATCCAAATAATCCAGAACAACCTGCTCATCTTGACTATCCAGATCATAACACAGCAGCCCGATATGGTACTGACCGGTTTCATCCCGCCATTCATCATGATAAAATAATTTTTCGCCTTTGACAGCAAGATGACATCCGGTAAAATCATCCCGCAGCAGTTCTACCCTATCCTGTTTCCATACATATAATTCACACCGCATGTTTCGGAAATATACCGAGTCATCATCACCAGCAACGTAAGGAAACCATTCTGAACTGCCCTTTTCCAGCCTGTGAAAATCAGAACTGCCATTTGCATTTTGCACATTGAAAATCGTAAAACAAATAATTATTGCAAAAACCAGAAGAGCCAATACACCAAAGACCAGTTTTTTACCATGTATAATTATTCGCATGATTTAATCACCCGTCCGCTACTCTGTTCCCATAACGGTTTCTATCATAGAAAATCACTCACCGCGATAATGTAAAAAATAAACTACTTAATCTATTTTAACTATACATATTATAAATGTCAAGCATTTTCACTGCAAATACAAAAGGGCGGATATGTTCATCCATCTCTACCTCCATTTTGAGTAGAGACGGATTCCATATCCGCCCAAAGTATTTTAAGATAAACCGGTGCCTATAGAATTTCTATTATCAGTCAGCCGGAGCAGCGGGTGCAGCAGCGCTGGTATCAGCAGTTGCTTCTCCCTCGGGATGAGTCGGAACAACCTCAACTTCATTGTAGCATCTCATGCCGGTACCGGCAGGAATCAGCTTACCAATGATAACGTTTTCTTTCAGACCCATCAGGTGGTCAGTCTTGCCCTTGATTGCAGCATCCGTCAGGACCTTGGTGGTTTCCTGGAAGGAAGCAGCCGACAGGAAGGACTCGGTAGCAAGAGCAGCCTTGGTAATACCCAGCAGGACAGGTTCATAGGTAATCAGCGAAACTGCCTGACCTTCATCAATCAGCTTCTGGAGACGCTGATTTTCACGGTAGACATCGCTGCGTTCCATGATAGAACCGGTGAGCAGCTCGGTAGAGCCGGGATCTTTAATCCGAACCTTCTTCATCATCTGACGGACGATAACCTCGATATGTTTATCGTTGGTATCAACGCCCTGCAGACGGTAGGTCTTCTGAACCTCACTAATCAGGTAATCCTGAACAGCCTTTTCACCCTTGACTGCAAGGATATCATGCGGGTTGACCGCACCTTCGGTCAGCGGATCACCCAGAGCGATAACCTGACCTTCAGATACCTTAATCTTGAAGCCATACGGGATATTATAGCGTTTTTCGCCTTCTTCGCCAGTTACGACAATAACCGTCTGGCGTTTTTCTTCGGTAAAGTGGATTGTACCGCCGATTTCCGAAATAATCGCGCTGTTCTTGGGTTTGCGGCTCTCGAACAGTTCGACGACACGGGGAAGACCCTGGGTAATATCCTCTGCGTTTGCGATACCACCGGTATGGAAGGTACGCATCGTCAGCTGAGTACCAGGTTCACCGATCGACTGAGCAGCGATTACGCCGACCGTTTCACCGACAGCAATTGCTTTGCCGTTTGCAAGGTTGGCGCCATAGCACTTGGCACAGATACCCTGCGGAGAATGACAGGTAAGGATAGAGCGAATCTTGACGGAGGTTGCACCAGCGGCAATGATCTTCTTGGCATCGTCCTCATCCATGATCTTATCATTGGAAACCAGAACTTCTCCGGTAACCGGATCGACAAAGTCTTCGACCAGATAACGGCCCTGCAGACGTTCCTGCAGCGTCTCGATCATTTCCTTGCCTTCACGGATATCGCTAATCAGCAGGCCGTCATTGGTTCCGCAGTCTTCCTGACGGATAATAACGTCCTGAGAAACGTCAACCAGACGTCTGGTCAGGTAACCCGAGTCAGCGGTACGCAGCGCGGTATCGGCCAGGCCTTTACGAGCGCCTCGAGAGGAGATGAAGTATTCCAGAATGGTCAGACCTTCACGGTAGTTTGCCTTGATAGGCAGCTCGATGGTCGCACCAGCGGTGTTCGCAATCAGGCCGCGCATACCAGCCAGCTGTCTGATCTGTGCTTTAGAACCACGCGCACCAGAGTCAGCCATCATAAAGATGGGGTTGAACTCATCCATCGCAGCGGTCTGTGCTTCAGCAACAGCATTGGTGGTATCATTCCAGATACGAATAACACGGTCTTTACGTTCCTGTTCGGAAAGCAGGCCGCTTTCGTACTGACGGTTGATCGACAGAGCAGCTTTTTCTGCATCAGAAACCAGCTGTTTCTTTTCAGGCGGGATCGTAGCGTCGCTGACAGCAACAGTGATTGCGCCCTTGGTCGAATATTTATAGCCCTGTGCTTTAATCCGGTCGAGTACCTCACAGGTACGAGCGGTACCATGGACACGGATGCAGCGGTCGATGATCTTGCCCAGCTCTTTCTTGCCGACCTTGAACTCAACCTCGAGCTTGAATTTGTTTTCAGGAATCGAACGGTCAACAAAGCCCAGATCCTGCGGAATCGGATCGTTGAAGATCAGACGGCCACAGGTTGTTTCAATCAGCTGGCTTTCGTCGCCCTTGACCATCCGAACACGGATTTTAGCCTGAAGGGTGATAACGCCATCCTGATATGCCATCAGTACTTCGTTAACATCGCGGAATACCTTGCCTTCGCCCTTATCACCCGGTTTAACCATCGTCAGATAATAAGAACCGAGGATCATATCCTGGGTAGGAACGGTAATCGGCTTACCGTCAGCGGGTTTGAGCAGGTTGTTTGCTGCCAGCATCAGGAAACGGGCCTCAGCCTGTGCCTCCGCAGACAGCGGAACGTGAATAGCCATCTGGTCGCCGTCGAAGTCAGCGTTATATGCGGTACAGACCAGAGGATGCAGCTTGAGTGCGCGTCCTTCGACCAGAACCGGTTCAAACGCCTGAATACCCAGACGGTGCAGGGTAGGTGCACGGTTGAGCATGACGGGATGGTCTTTGATGACAACTTCCAGTGCATCCCAGACCTCAGGTTTTGCACGGTCGACTGCCTTACGGGCAGACTTGATATTAGCAGCAGCGCCGGTTTCAACCAGACGCTTCATGACAAACGGCTTGAACAGCTCAAGTGCCATTTCTTTCGGAACGCCGCACTGGTCCATCTTCAGGTCAGGACCGACGACGATAACGCTTCGTCCAGAGTAGTCAACACGTTTACCCAGCAGGTTCTGACGGAAACGGCCCTGTTTACCTTTGAGCATATCCGACAGAGACTTGAGCGAGCGGTTGTTCGGACCGGTGACCGGACGGCCGCGGCGGCCGTTATCAATCAGCGCGTCGACTGCTTCCTGCAGCATACGTTTTTCGTTGCGGACGATGATGTCAGGAGCCTGCAGTTCGAGCAGACGTTTCAGACGGTTGTTACGGTTGATAACTCTTCTGTACAGATCATTCAGGTCAGAAGAAGCAAACCGGCCGCCGTCCAGCTGAACCATCGGGCGGATATCCGGAGGGATGACCGGGACAACGTCCAGAACCATCCATTCCGGTTTCTGATCGGAGAGACGGAACGCCTCAACGCACTCCAGACGCTTGAGGATACGGACCTTTTTCTGGCCGGAAGCGTCTTTCAGCTGAGCTTTCAGCTCAACCGAGAGGGTTTCCAGATCGAGGTCGTGCAGCAGCTTTTTGATAGCTTCTGCGCCCATGCCTGCCTGGAAATCATCCTCATAGATTTCGCGCTGGTAAGCGTATTCCTTCTCATCCAGCAGCTGGCCCTTCTGCAAGGGCGTGCTGCCGGGATCGGTAACGATATATTTAGCAAAGTAGAGTACCTCTTCCAGTCTTCTGGGGGAGATGTCCAAAATCAGGCCCATACGGGAAGGAATTCCCTTGAAATACCAGATATGGGAGACGGGAGCAGCCAGTGTGATATGGCCCATCCGCTCACGGCGAACCTTTGCACGGGTAACTTCTACGCCGCACTTGTCGCAGATTTTGCCTTTATAACGAAGGCGTTTATATTTACCGCAATGGCATTCCCAGTCTTTGGTCGGCCCAAAGATTCTTTCACAGAACAGGCCGTCACGTTCGGGTTTCAGTGTGCGGTAGTTAATGGTTTCCGGCTTGGTAACCTCACCGTAAGACCATTCGAGAATCTTTTCGGGGGAAGCCAGTCCGATTTTGATTGCTTCAAAAGTATTAAACTCCACTCGTAACTCCCTCTTCCATTAAAAATCCAGATCGTCGTTATCGCCGTAAGAGTCCGCAAACTCGGAACCAAATTCCGGCTCAATATCATCCAGCATATCCTCGGCAGCGCCGGTAGAGAAGCCTTCCATTTCGCCGTCCTCCTGAACCGAGAAAGCATCAGGGTCACTGTAGCGGTCGTCTTCCTCAGCCGAACGGAAGGAGACGTCCTCTTCATCCTCAAAGCTCTGCTTGAGGTCGATTTCTTCGCCGGCTTTATCCAGCACCTTGATATCCAGACCCAGCGACTGCAATTCCTTGACCAGAACCTTGAAGGATTCCGGTACGCCGGACTGCGGGATATTGTGTCCTTTGACGATCGCTTCATAGGTCTTGACACGGCCGACAACGTCGTCCGACTTGACCGTCAGAATTTCCTGCAGGGTATAAGCAGCGCCGTAAGCCTCCAGTGCCCAGACCTCCATCTCACCGAAACGCTGACCGCCGAACTGAGCTTTACCACCCAGAGGCTGCTGAGTAACCAGCGAGTAAGGACCGGTAGAACGGGCATGAATCTTATCGTCGACCAGATGGTGCAGCTTGAGGTAGTACATGATACCGACGGTAACGCGGTTATCGAATTTCTCACCGGTTCTTCCATCGTAAAGTACCATCTTACCGTCTTCCGGAATGCCAGCTTCACGCTGCATTGCACGGATATCTTCCTCGTGTGCGCCGTCGAATACAGGGGTCATAACCTTCCAGCCAAGTGCTCTTGCAGCATAGCCCAGGTTGACCTCCAGAACCTGCCCGATGTTCATTCGAGAAGGAACGCCCAGCGGGTTCAGAACGATATCCAGAGGAGTACCATCTTCCAGGAAGGGCATATCCTCCTGCGGCAGGATGCGGGAAACGACACCCTTGTTACCATGGCGGCCTGCCATCTTGTCGCCGACCGAGAGTTTTCTTCTCTGGGCAACGTAGCAGCGAACCACCATATTGACGCCGGCAGTCAGCTCATCACTGTTTTCACGGGTGAAGACCTTGACGTCAACGATTGTACCATAAGCACCATGCGGCAGACGCAGCGAGGTATCTCTGACCTCTCTTGCCTTTTCGCCGAAGATAGCGCGGAGCAGTCTTTCTTCCGCAGTCAGTTCGGTTTCGCCCTTAGGTGTAACCTTACCGACCAGCAGATCGCCCGAACGGACCTCAGCACCGATGCGGATGATACCGCGCTCGTCCAGATCCTTGAGCGAATCTTCCGAAACGTTGGGGATATCACGGGTAATTTCCTCAGCGCCGAGCTTGGTATCACGGGCTTCGGTCTCGTATTCCTCAATGTGAATCGAAGTATAAACGTCGTCACGGACCAGTCTTTCATTAATCAGGACCGCGTCCTCGTAGTTGTAACCTTCCCAGGTCATGAAGCCGATCAGTGCGTTCTTGCCCAGCGAGATTTCGCCGTTGCAGGTAGCAGGACCGTCAGCAATAACCTGTCCCTTCTTAACCCGTTCGCCTTTGAAGACGATCGGACGCTGGTTGACACAGGTCGACTGGTTGGAGCGTTTAAACTTGAGGATTTCGTATTTATGCAGTCCGCCGTTGTCATCGCGAATCTGAACTTCAGTCGCATCAACACGTTCGACCACGCCGTCTTCTTTTGCAACAACGCAGACGCCCGAGTCAACAGCAGCCTTGTATTCCATACCAGTTGCAACGATCGGCTGCTCAGTCTTCAGCAGCGGCACGCCCTGACGCTGCATGTTCGCGCCCATCAGTGCACGGTTCGCGTCATCGTTTTCCAGGAAGGGAATCATTGCAGTTGCGACCGAAACGACCATCTTAGGAGATACGTCCATATAGTCGGCACGATCAGCGTCGATTTCCATGATCTCTTCGCGGTAACGTGCGGTAATACGCTCGTTGGCAAAGTGTCCGTCCTCAGTCAGAGGAGTGTTTGCCTGAGCGACAACGACCTCATCCTCGACGTCAGCGGTCATATATTCAACTTCATTGGTTACAATACCGGTAGCCTTATCGATCTTACGGTAAGGAGCTTCGATAAAACCATAGTCATTGATCCGTGCGAAGGTTGCAAGATAAGAGATCAGACCGATGTTCGGACCTTCAGGGGTCTCAATCGGGCACATGCGTCCGTAATGGGTATAGTGAACGTCACGAACCTCAAACGATGCACGGTCACGGGACAGACCGCCGGGGCCCAGTGCAGACAGACGTCTCTTATGAGTCAGCTCAGCCAGAGGGTTATTCTGGTCCATGAACTGAGACAGCGGAGAAGAACCGAAGAATTCCTTGACAGCAGCGCTAACCGGACGGATGTTGACCAGGCTCTGAGGAGAAATACCCTCAGCATCCTGCTGCATCATTGTCATCTTTTCACGGACGACTCTTTCCATACGGGTCAGGCCGATTCTGAACTGGTTCTGCAGCAGCTCGCCGACCGGACGGATACGACGATTGCCCAGATGGTCGATATCATCGACAGTGCCCATGCCATGAGCCAGGCAGTTCATATAGTTGATGGTTGCAAGGATATCGTCCTTGATGATATGCTTCGGAATCAGGCGGTTGACATTGGCCTTAATCAGCTTTTTCAGCTCATCAGCGTCGTCGCCTGCCTGATCCATCAGTTCGCGCAGGATTTTGTAACGGACCTTTTCATTGATGCCGCAGTCCTTCTTATCCAGATCAGGCACAAAGTCGCTGATTTCAACCATGCCGTTGGAGATAACTTTGATTTCGTTTTCTTCATCGACACGAATGTAAACAGTATCAACGCCCTTGCGTTCCAGTTCCATCGCCCGTGCACGGGTCAGCTTTTCACCCTCATCAGCCAGAATCTCACCAGTGGTCAGATCGATGACCGGCTGAGAGAGTACACGACCCATGATTCTGGGAGTAAGAGCCAGCTTCTTATTGTACTTGTAGCGTCCGACCTTGGACAGATCATAACGGTGATCGTCAAACAGCAGCGGAACCAGGTGCTTGACAGCAGCTTCCAGAGAAGGCTGTTCACCCGGACGAAGTTTGCGGTAAACTTCCAGAAGAGCCTCATCACCCGGGCAGAGGTCGCCGGGATGCTCTCTGGACTCAGTCAGATCCTTGGTATTCAGAGTGGTAACAATCGTTTCCTGATCGCCGAACAGTTCGAGAACCTCAGAGGTGGTTCCCTTCATATCAGTCAGGGCGCAGCGGAAATCTTCCTGCACCTGTTCATAGGTAACGTCGTCGCGGACGCGCAGCAGCGCACGGATAAAGACAGTGATCGGGAGTTTGCGGTTTTTGTCGATACGAACGTAGAAAACATCCTGGGAGTCGGTTTCATATTCCAGCCAGGCGCCACGGTTGGGGATGACGGTAGAACGGAACAGCTTTTTACCGGTCTTGTCAAACGCATCATCATAGTATACGCCGGGAGAACGAACCAGCTGGGAAACAATAACACGTTCCGCACCATTGATGATAAAGGTACCGCTTTCGGTCATCAGCGGGAAATCACCCATATAGATTTCCTGTTCCTTGACCTCACCGGTCTCTTTATTCAGCAGTCTGGCCCTGACCCGCATCGGGGCCGCATAGGTTACGTCACGCTCTTTGCATTCGGTGACGGTATATTTGGGAGTTTCATCGAGGCGGTAGTCGACAAAATCCAGCACGAGATTTCCGGTATAGTCGGTGATGGCCGCGATGTCACGGAACACCTCTTTTAAGCCTTCTTCCAGAAACCATTTATAGGATTTAATCTGTACCTCGATCAGATTGGGCATATCCAGCACTTCATTGATGTGCGCAAAACTCTTGCGTTCCGTCTTTCCGAGCTGTACAGGCTTGACATTCACCATAGGCTTGATCACTCCATTCATCTGACTTGAGCGCGCAATGCCCCTACCCCGATCTTTCCCACAAAAATCGAAGAGAGGACGCACGCATATAAAAGACCTTGTGCAAACTATACAAATTTCCTTTCAAAAGTCAAGTGTATATTTGCACAAAATAACATGAAAAAATGTGGCCAATTTACCACTTTTAAGGGTATAGAGACACACATATCCATTCTGATACATTTTATAAGTGTACAACACTTGCAAAATTTTGTCAAGCCTTTTTTGAAAAAAATTTACAGCAAATAAATTCTTCTTATTTATCCCGATATTGATGAATACACTGAAACTAAGTCAACCGCAATAATTTCATACCGGGAGGAAGCGTCATGTCCACATTGGAACTGCTTATCATTGCCGTCGGCCTTTCGATGGATGCCTTTGCTGTCGCCGTCTGCAAAGGGTTATCCATGACCGGAAAAAACTGCACCCCAAAACATTCCATCAGCCTTTGCCAATCCGCGATTATCGGCGGATGGTTCGGTTTATTTCAGGGGCTTATGCCTGTGATAGGATTTCTGATCGGTGTACGGTTTGAACGGCAGATTGCCGCCTTTGACCACTGGATTGCTTTTTTACTGCTGGGACTGATCGGCGCTGAAATGCTGAAAGGCGGTCTTTCCTGCGAAACCGAAAAAACCGACAGTTCCCTTTCGGTCAAAAGTATGTTTCCGCTTGCCGTCGCCACCAGTATTGATGCCCTTGCGGTCGGCGTTACCCTTGCTTTTTTGCAGGTCAACATTCTGCCGGCAGTAACTATAATCGGAACGGTAACTTTTATCCTGTCGATGATTGGAGCAAAAGCCGGCAGCCTGTTCGGCGTCCGGTACAAGTCCCGTGCGGAAATCGCAGGCGGCATTATATTGATTTTGATGGGCACAAAAATTCTGATCGAACACCTTTTTCTGTAATGTACATAAAAACGGGCTGAGGTACTTTGTCACATACCTCAGCCCGTTTATTACTATTCAATGATTATGATTCTGCTCCTCCCGGAAAACCACCCAGGAATATACGCTGCTTGCGACTGCGCCTGCTAGCAGCACACCGATACCGATAAGGGACGCCCATCCAGGGAAAAAACTGCATACCGCAATGATGATGCCTGATACGACAAAGACATATCCACCGACCCGATGGGTCTTTTTCCAGACCGTCTCACTTGCCAGCGTCCATGGCGTGCGGATACCAAAGGTATAGTTGGGACGGATACGCGGCATATAATTGCCCAACAGAATAAAAATCGCGCCCATTGCCAGCATCACAATGGTACTGACCGGCAACTCAATTCCCATCGCCGCAAGGATAGACATCCAGTTAACGCCAATCATAAAGAATACCATCAAAGCCGAAAACGGCTGATAGACATTTTTATGCTTGACGAAGTTCTCCTTTTTCGGGTCAATTTTTGGAATCAGGGCAAGCAATGCCAGTATTCCGACCGGCAGAAGGTTAAGCATAAACAGGGTTGTTTTGGAACCCCAACCATCGATTTCTCCAGCGGCATTCCAGTGAATCGGAATCGTCTCCGGCAGCGACGGATAAAGCACCATCTGGGCGATAAACGAAATCAGACAGGCTCCCAGCAACAGAAAACCAGCTTTTTTACTCATCAGAATCCCCTCCTTTTTCGCTTTTCAGCAATCCACAGTCATAAAACCACTGAATCACCTGTTCCATTACCGTCGTATTGAGGCTGTAGCGGATGAACTGTCCTTCCCGTTCATCGTCAATCAACCCGGCGGATTTGAGGATATTCAGGTGATGGCTGATTGAAGGACGGGTCATGTCGAAGCGGTCGGCAATTTCACCGGCCGTCAGATCCTGCTGTCCAAGCATCCGCAGGATTTCCCGTCTTGTCGGGTCAGCCAATGCGCGGAACGCATCTCCCATATGCCTCACCTCCGAAGATGTTTAGAAACTTTTCTAAATATATTATAGCATTTTTCCCTTTATGCGTCAATAATGTAGGCTAGGATATTTAGAGATTTTTCTAAATATCCTGTGGTATTTTCTTGCCTTGCGTCAACAAAAAAAGAGAGCCTGTGCATCACACAGACTCTCCTTATTTACACTTTTATGTTTATCAGCAGCGAACTGTTGCGGTGCTCTCGCACTCGTCTCCGCAATCGCCGCAGCCATCAGCCGAACCATCGTCCAGACCCTGAGCTGCGAGTGCCGCTTTAATCATGATTGCGCACTCCAGACGCTTTTTCTCAAACTCACAGCTGAGTTTAAAGGGCTTGAGGACATCGCCTGCATACTCAAGGTTGTTGGCATTGCAGCCGCCCGAGCAGTAGAATTTCGCCCAGCAATCCTTACAGCCTTCTTTGGAGTAGACATTTGCTCTTGCGAAGTAGTCCTTCATCTTGGTATCGAATCCAGCCGGATCATAGACGCTGCCCATCTTCCATTCTTCCTTGCCGACAAACTGGTGGCAGGGATAAACATCGCCATGAGCGGAAACTGCAACATACTCATTACCGCATCCGCATCCACGCAGACGTTTGATAGCGCAGGGACCCTGATCGAGGTCAATCATGAAGTGGAAGTAGTTAAAGAACTTGCCAGCCTTACGGTACTCAATGATCTTTTTGGCAAGGCGTTCATACTCAGCCGAAACTGCCGGGATATGTTCTTCTCTCAATGCATATTCAACCGACGGGTCAGTGACAACCGGCTCCATCGAAATCTGGTCAAAGCCGAGATCATCATAATAGTGCAGCACGTCGTTGGCAAAATCGAGGTTCTTATTGGTAAAGGTACCGCGGACATAATATTCTTTTTTGCCGCGAGCCTTGACAAACTTCTGGAATTTGGGGACAATCGAATCATAAGAACCGCTGCCATCAGCACGGACGCGGAAATAATCATTGACAGGTTTACGGCCATCAAGCGACAGGACAACATTGTACATTTCTTTATTCATGTATTCAATCTTGTCATCTGTCAGCTGCACACCATTGGTAGTGACAGTAAACAGGAAGTTTTTGTCATGAATTTTTTCCTGTTCTCTTGCATAAGCGACCGTCTGCTTGATTACTTCCCAGTTCATCAGCGGTTCACCACCGAAGAAGTCCAAGTTCAGGTTACGGCGCTTGCCCGACTTTTCGATCAGAAAATCGATTGCCTTTTTGGCAGTCTCCAGGCTCATCATTGCCCGGTGTCCGCCGTAATCGCCGGTACTTGCAAAGCAGTATTTGCATCTGAGCTGGCAGTCCTGTGCGACCAGCAGGCACATTGCCTTAACCGGAGAAGAAACCATCCGGTCAGCGAACTGGGCATAGTCATCTTCCGAGAAGAGAATCCCGTCGGTGTACATGCTGTACAGTTCGTCATATGCTTCGGTCAGCTGATTTTCCGAGAATTCACCCGACAGCTTGTCCAGAATTTCCCTCGGACATTCCTTTGCCATCGGAGGCGTGATAAAGTCCAGCAGACGGTATGCAGCATCGTCGACTACCGAGACACCGCCGCTGTGAACATCCAGAACAATGTTAAAACCATTGAGGCTGTATTTATGAATCATGAAGGCAACTCCTTTATTGGTTGGCGTTATTTATCTGAACGCGGCAATCCCGCGTGAATACAAACGAAAACCCCGCCTTTGGGCGGGGCCTGTTTCACCATCTGGTGCATGACACCATCCCAGGTGCCGCAGGGAATTATTTATCCTCGTGCTCGCACTTCTGGTTTGCAACGGTGCAGGAAGTCTTACATGCAGACTGGCAGGAAGCCTGGCACTCGCCGCAGCCGCCCTTGGCAGCAGATTCTTTCAGATTGCTTTTGTTGAGAGACTGAACGTGTTTCATTAAAAACGCTCCTTTACTATGTATTTGGGTTTATCCCCTGTCCCATACAGGACAGGATTTATAACGGCCTTTTCCGCGGTCTGACCCGTGATCTGGCCTTTCCCGGCTTAAATTTCGTTCTTTTTCCGGATACCATCCCAGCGCCAACCGCCCCAGTCAGCAGCAGGACGCCACCTCGCAACAGCTCGCCCACACCCGGACTTCGCAGCAGCAACAGCGACATTCCCCACAGCAAAACAGCAGCAATTACCCCACACAGCATCTTCCGTTCCCCGGCAAATCCGCTCCCGAATCCTCCGGCAGCGAGTCCGCCCATGCAGACCGGAATCCATATCAGCATCGGATAACTGGACAGCGCCATCTCCAGCTTCACCGCACACAGTGCCGACAGCGGCATCATCACCGCCGTTACCGCACTGCCGGCCAACAGCCCGATGGCAATCGGAAAAAGAAATCCCTTGACCGACCATTCTGACGGCATTTTACCACCCCTTTTTCATGGATGGTAAACAATATGCGCCAAATCTTAAAATCAGACGTCGTCGTGAATGGTTTCGCAGGACTGAACCGCCCAGCGTTTGATACGGATCTTGGTATTATTGCTTCCGGTTTCGATCAGCAGGGTATCCTCACGCAGCGAAACAACGCGGCCAACAATACCACCGGCAGTCACGATCTCATCGCCGACCTGCAGGTTATTGCGCATTTTGGTAACTTCTTTTTCTTTCTTTTTCTGCGGACGAATCAGCATAAAGTACATGACGACAATAACCAGTACCAGCGGCAGCATAGAAACAACCAGAGACAATACGCCGGCCTGCTCGCCCGAAGCAGCCGTCATCAGAGCGGTAGAAATCATAGTTTTCCTCCAGATTAATGAGTATTCAGGCGCTAATTCGCCTGTATCAACCTATATTATACATGACAAAAGGCGGATTCGCAAGGGGGAACATCGCATTTTCAAAAGGTTTTAACAAAATTTCCGGTACTCCCGGTCATTTTTCACTGCTCACCTGTGCAGATGGGCAGAATCCGGTCATCGGACATTTATCGCACCAGGTTTTACGCGCGGTACAGATATCCCTTCCGAAATGCACCAGCCGGTGACAGAATGCGCCGCCTTCTTCCGGCGGAATAATCTGCCACAGCTGCTGTTCCACCTTATACGGGTCTTTACCTTCCGACAACCCGAGTCTGCCGCAGATGCGGATACAATGGGTATCGGTGACGATGCAGGGTTTACCAAAGACGTCACCCAGCACCAGATTCGCTGTTTTACGGCCGATTCCCGGCAGAGAAGTCAGACCTTCCATCGTATCGGGAAGCTGACCGCCCCATTTTTCGATCAGTTCACCGCATAATGCCTTAATATCCCGCGCCTTGGTATGGAACAATCCGCAGGGTCGAATCACTTCTTCGAGGTCTTCAATTGGAGCCGAAGCCAGCGCTTCAAGGGTCGGATACTTGCTGTACAGTTCATCCGTGACGATATTGACCCGTTTATCGGTACATTGTGCGGAAAGTCTGGTCGAAATCAGCAGTTCATACGGCTTTTCATAGGTCAGTGAACAAACCGCATCAGGATACAGCTTTTTGAGGGCATCGATTGCCAGCAATGCCCGTTCTTTTCTATCCATCTTCATTCCTCCGTCAGTTATCCAGCTGCTGAGGCGCACCCTCTCCGGTTACATCCCGCATCCAGCGATGGTTACGCATACGCCATGCCAGCATCAACAGTTTGACCGGCTCATCCAGTTTTGTACAGGCATATACCACCAGTACCGGTGCGCCAAAGACAAACGCACTCAAAAGTGCTGCCGGTGTCGCAACCAGCCAAAGTCCTGCAAGGTCAACAAACAGTGCAAATCTCGGGTCTCCGCCGCCTCTGAGCAAACCAACAACACCGATACCCGTCTGAGCAACGAACAGTACAATAACTGCCAGCACACGCAGCATTTCAGTTGCGAGCTGCTTGGTTTCTTCCGGCACATTGTAAAAGCTGACAACCGGTCCGGACAGTCCCAGAATCAGGCACGAAGCGAAAATACCCAGAATCACACCAATAATTCTGAACCAGGTCACCCGTTCTCTTGCGCGTTCCATTTTTCCAGCGCCGATATCGTTACCGATGATAATTGCGGCAGCATTTGCCACACCGAAAATCAGAACCGACGAAAACTGCTGGACAATTGAAGCAATCTGGCTTGCCGAAACAACCGATGCCCCAAGTCTTCCCATAACCATCGACTGAATGGAAATACCAACCGACCAGAGCACTTCATTGAATGCAACCGGCAGACCGTTTTTCAGATAATTTTTGAGCAGCCCGACGTCAAATTCCCAGAAATCTCTGATCTTAAACCGCAGCTTACGGTCGATCACCAGGATATATACCAGCACGATGACCGCTTCACCCATTCGTGCAATGACCGTTGCAATCGCAGCACCCCGGATGCCCAGTTTCGGAAATCCAAAGCTGCCGAAAATCAGCAGGTAGTTCAAACCACTGTTACATACCAGTGAGAATATCGAATCAATTACCGCGATACGGACAATTCCGACACTCCGGATCGTGGTCAGCAGCGTATTGGACAGTCCAAAGAAGAAATAGCAAAAACCGACTATCTTCAAATACTCAGCGCCTGCCGCGATAATTTCCGGGTCATCGGTATAAATCCGCATGACCGTTTCCGGAAAAATGATAACCGCTGCTCCCAGCAGGATACTAACAGTAAGTGCCACTTTCAGACAGATAGAGATGACGATTTTAATCGACCGTACATCCCCTTTTCCCCAAAACTGCGCGTTGAGAACACTCGAACCGGAAGCCATACCGAAAATCAGCAGGTTAAAAATAAAAAATGGCTGGTTGGCCAGCGACGAGGCTGACAGTTCAATCTGTCCCAGTCTTCCCAACATCAGACTGTCCATCATCTGTGCGGCAAGGGTAATCAGGTTCTGTGCCACTATCGGTAGCATCAATGTAACCAGCGTTTTTAAAAACTGACGGTCTTTAAGCATGGAGCGCGACATGTTGTAATCCGTTCCTTTCCAAATTATTCACGTTCAACCATACAGAATCGGCGGACAGAATTGATCTGTCTTATCTGCCGATCCAAATCTTTTTCTCAATATTTTACGTAATCCTCAGCAGCCGGTATCATCGACTGATCGGCATTCAACACCCGGGTAGCTTCCTTTGCTTCTTCCGAATGATTGTCCAGTTCCCCCTGAATGGCAGCAAGCTGCTGACGAACCTGTTCAATCTCCTGTATCGTCTCCTCCGATACCGCGCGGAAATTTTCTTCTACGCCACCCAACTGGTCACTCAGACCGGAAAAACGGGTTTTGGCTTCTCCGCACTGGCTGGTGATATTGGTGCGGATTTCTTCGGCGTCCGCCTTGGCCTTTTCAACGATCTTCCGGGCATTGATCTTGGCCTGAATCAGCAGTTCTCCAATTTCAATCCCGGTACGTTCAGCAAAACGCGCGGTAATATCCGCAAGTTCATTTTGCAGTTCCTCATTTTTGGTTGTTTCCTGGCGCAGATTTTCTTCCAGAACATTTTTCTTCATCTGCAGCTGGGTATTGAGAGCCTTCTGGGCAGAGAGTTCCCGCTGGAGTTCTTCATTCTTTTTACGCAGTAAATCCAGCTGGCCGGAAAGCTGCTCAGTTTCCTCTCCCATTTCACGCAGCTGCAAAGTCAGCTGTCCGATTGTTTCCGACTGATCGTCACATTGATCCTGAAGGGCACTTGCCTGCTGCCGGACGGCTGTCAGCTCAGATTTAAGAGCAGTAATTTCCTCTCTGTGCTTTTTCTGGGTCTTCTCAAAATAATTCATTACATCGGTTTTATCAAAGCCGCCAATGACCGCTTTTTTAAACAGCTCCGCCGATTCCATTTTTCGCCGCTCCTTTCGTACCTGCGCCAAAAAAGGCGCAAATAATACATCTTCTTCATTATACAGGATACCTTTCCGTTTGTCCAGCCGTTAATAATTGGCTGGAATTTTCATTTTTTGACTATACAAAAAGCGCATTGCCTGCCGCAATGCGCTTTCTAATCCGGAAAATGATTTAGTTAGGACTCCTGTTCCAGTTCTTCCGTCAGGCGCAGACCTGCCGTATCGGTAACCGGAAGAGAAAAAACGATACTCTTTGCCTTGCTCTTCATCCCGGCATGTTCCATAATTGCCCGCATAATCGAATTTTTGCGTTCCTGCCGGACAACAATCAGCACCATTTCCTTTTCAGAGGCCAGTTTGACCCCCAGAAACTGCTCTGCTTTTTCCATACCGGTTCCCTTGGCATGGATGACCGTACCGCCACCGGCACCAGCCTCACGGGCTGCATCCATAACCATTTCGGTATATCCAAGGTTGGTGACAATCACCAGCAATTCATATCTGGTCTCCTTCAAACTGCTCTCCTCCCCCAATTCAAAATTCTGTCCGCTGGTCAAAAATTCCAGCTGTCTTTTTCCTCCAATGCTGCTGACCGGTACAATAAAACTGATTCCGGTTCCTGGAATATCAATCCGTAATTTGGAACGCATCCCAGACTTAACTCGTTTCCAGGTATCTCCTGTTACAACCGACAAAAGTACTGTTTTATCACTGGCTTCCAGTCCAAAATAGTCGAGCATTTCACTTGCAGCCGTTCCACGCCCGACTGTCGCCAGCATCAGTTCCAGGCCTTCCCCTTCATACAGTTCCAAAAACCTGCGGGTATCCGGGCGATTCACGATGGTAATCATCAAATTCAGTTCGCTCATATTCCTACCCCTTACAATTCAATAATCGCATCATCGTCAAACTCGGCAAGTACATTGACAGGCGCGGAAACTGCCGCCCGGCTCTTCTTGAGCTGTGAAACAAGTCCCATCACCTGTACCGTAATCAACGGCGTCATTGCAACCATAGCGACTACGCCAAAAGCGTCTGTTACCAGATTGCCGCCTACTGCAATACAGGCACCCTGTGCCAGCGGCAGCAAAAATGCCGCTGTCATCGGACCGGACGCAACACCGCCCGAGTCAAAAGCAATTGCGGTATAAATCTTCGGAACAAAAAACGAAATTCCAATCGCAATCGCATAACCCGGAATCAAAAACCACATAATCGAAATCCCAGTCAGCACCCGAACCATCGCAAGTCCCAGTGATACCGCAACACCAATCGATAACGCTGTTCCCATTGCACCGGCGGATATTGCGCCGTCGGTCATTTCTTCAACCTGATGATTCAGAACGTAGACCGCCGGTTCTGCTTTTACAATAAAATATCCCATCACCATCGCGACTGGAATCAGCAGCCAGCCGGTTCTGCCGGTTGCCAGTTCCTGTCCGAGAAAGTTGCCGGCCGGCATAAAACCGACGTTTACGCCTGTCAGAAACAGTACAAGACCGATATAGGTATATCCCAGACCGATCAGGATTTTTATCAGATTCCGTCCGGAAAGTCTGAGCGATACAATCTGAAACACTGCAAAGAATAAAATAATCGGCAGCAGCGAAACGGCAATCTCCTGCATATAATCCGGGAACCCTTCTGCAAACAGTCCCCACAGTTCTTTTGAATCCGCAATTTCCGGAACACCCGTCAGCTGAAACTCACTTTCTGTTGGACGATAAATCATCCCCAGCAGCATAACCGCCAGAATCGGCCCGACTGAGCAGAGTGCAACCAGACCAAACGAGTCATCTGCCGCATGTCGGTCACTACGGATTGCCGAGATACCGACACCCAGTGCCATAATAAACGGTACGGTCATCGGACCGGTGGTTACGCCGCCCGAATCAAACGCGACACTCAGAAAGCTCTCCGGAACAAAAATGGACAAAATAAACACGATTGCATAAAAAACAACCAGTATCCGCGGCAGCGAAATACTGAACAGCATTCTCAGCAGCGCCATAACCAGAAACAGCCCGACTCCACCTGCAACCGCCAGAATCAGAATCATATTCGGCACCGATGGCACCTGGTTTGCGAGGACCTGCAAATCAGGTTCGGATATCGTAATAATAAATCCAAGTAAAAAGGATATCACAATGACCAGCCACAATTTTCTGCTTTTGGTCATACTTGTGCCGATACGTTCTCCCATAGGTGTCATAGCCATCTCAGCCCCGAGGGTAAAAAACATCATCCCTGCAATAATCAGCACCGCGCCCATCAAAAAACACAACAGAATACTCGGTGAAATGGGTGCGACAGAAAAACTCAGCAGTAAGACAATTCCGATAATCGGCAGTACTGCCCGTAAAGATTCCTGTAATTTTTCCTGTAGTCTTTTGGTACTTGCGATCAAACGCTCCTCTCCTTTCCGCTCAGTTCAATCATTATGAAACCATACCCTGTCATCCGTTACAAAACGGGAAACACATTTTGGTATATTAATAATTATAACATGGCGGAAGAATTCTGACCAGTTATTTCTCGGAAAAATAACAGTTATTTTATAAAATAAAAATAAATGTCATGAAATTTGTAAATAAAAATTTAAACTATTCTGACAATGCCAATGGGTGTCTGATCATTTCCCTGTCCAAGCGGATTATCCGCCAAAATCTTTTTCAGCAACAGCAAGTCCATCCGATCATCCGACCAGCCAATAATTTCACCGCCGATATCATTAAAATCGATCACCGCCACCTCTACTCCCTCAACCTGCAAGCTATCTCGAATTCTGACCGCGACTTCAGATGCATTTTTAGGAGATAAAACGACCCAACGGTTATACGGTGGTATTGTACAATCGCAGGGGCCATCAATACCAGATGCCTGAATACCGGCGATCTGGTAAAACCATCCCCGTTTTCCCAGCAGTCTGCCCACCGCTCCTATACCAGCCGCAAACAAAATCCGTATCCGGCCGCATTCCCGCAGTGCACATTCCATTGTTTCGGGCATTGCCAGCCCAATTCCATAAGAGGTCCGGGTAACAAAACGGGACAGAAACCGTGCAAGCAGGCTGGGACGGATTTTTTCGACCGGCATTGCGCGTCCCTGGGTAATGGCTACAATTTTTTCCGTTATAATCAGTATGTCTCCTGGCTGCAAAAAAGGTTCTGCATATTCCTGCACAAATCCTTCCAGATTCACCCCACAGGTTACCAATGGGGTTTTGATGCACAGTCTGCTGTATAATTCACCATCCACCCGTACCGCTTCCGCGCGGTCAAAATTAACCAGAAGTCCCGGAAAAGACGATTCACGCTGAACGGACTGTATTTGTTCGCGATCAGAGCACTGGGAAACCTGTTGTTGAAGCTGCATTCTTCTCATCCTTTATCTGTTGATTTGAGGCATCAACTGCCTCCAGATACAGAATACAGCAACCGCTCTTTTGATACTTTGAGCAAAAGAAGGGAATTTCTTGAGATTTTATTCAGATTGTTTTTCCGGCTGTCCTTCCCCAAGTATCGGAAGCAGTACCCGGAAGGTAATCTGTCCATCCTGACAGCTGGCCGATAAACTGCCGCCATGGAGCCGGATAATATCCCGCGCAATAACCAGCCCAAGTCCTGCACCGCCTGTATTGTTGCCATTTGACGCACTTCCACGCGATGGGTCACCACGATAAAATCGCTCAAAGAAACGGTCCAGTTCCTGCTGTGCAACCTGGCCCGGATTTGAAAAGAATATGGCGCACTGGTTGTCCAGCACTTTAGATGATATGGATATCTGGCCTTTTTCGCCATACGATACAGCGTTTCGCATCAGATTTTGCAGTGCCCGTGCCAGCTTGTCGGGATCGGCGTTTACCATAATCGGATCAGACTGACCGGAAAGTTGAATAGTCATTCCAGCAGAAGCCGCTACCGGAAAGGCTTCATCCGCCAGCTGTACCAGCATACATCCGACATCCACCGGCTGTAGATTCAGCTTAACCTGCTGGAAGGTCAGTCGGGTCACATCGAAAAACTCCTCTATTAACTTTTGCAGCTTTAAAGCCTTATCCATTGCAATTGTCAAGTACTTTTTAGCAGTTACAACATCCAGACCTGAGAACTTTTCAAGCAGGCTCAGATACCCAATTACCGACGTCAGCGGCGTACGGATATCATGGGCCAGATACAACAGAAAATCATTCTTTTTCTTTTCTGCCTCCCGCTCAGCAGCTGCAGCCGCCTGCAGCTGCTGACGAACCTGTGTCAGACGGATCTGCATAAAATCCAATTCCGGACTGAGGATAATCGGCTGATCTCCTTTTACCAGCTGGTCTACGCCTGCAATAATTTCATCGAAATACCGGGTAAACCGCAAAATCAACATCCGCATAAATATTATAAAAAAGACCAGAAAAGCATAAAACATCAGATATTCAATATTGGAACGGATATACGTAAAATAAAGCGACTGGGCTTCTGTCCAGCTGCATCCTTTTATCCACACAATTAATTCGGCCAGAAAATTTCCGATTTTCTGATACCCCAACACCCGGATTGCCAGAATAATCAGAAAAGATTTTGCCATTACCCCCAGCATCTCCCGATATATCTTCTGAACCATCGCACGATAGGGCTTTCCGGCAAAAAACAGCCGGCCAATCGACTGACGTAATTTTTCCATTGACTTTCCCTCATCCTTCTCCCAGACGATACCCGATTCCCCACACAGTCCGAATATACAACGGCCGGTCTCCGGTATCCATCATCTTTTCCCGCAGATGCCGGATATGGGTTGCAATTGTATTGTTATTGCGATTCCAGTATTCATCTCCCCAGACGCCAT
>DVLW01000150.1 GCA_018715285.1 Candidatus Faecivivens stercoripullorum
GTTGACCAGCAATAAAACCGGTGTTTTTTTCAAAATGCCCATTTCTTTTATCTTATTTAAAAAGACCTGTGCGCCCATATTGGCCATTTGGGCATCCAGAAAGATCAGGCGAATATCAGGCTGAGCAATCAGCTGCAGAGCATCGCTGCTGCTGTCTGCTTCCAGGATATCAAATTCCCTGCAAAACAGTTCGCTCAAAATAGCGCGGTTGATTTCGTATTCATCAACGATCAGGATTTTTGACTTTTCCATTGCAGCGATTCCTCCGCCAGACCGTGATATGCTGTTAGATAACAGTTGGTCATGTTATTTGTGGATAGTTTTTATTATACCATATTCCGGTTAAATTGACCAGATATTTTTCTTTCTTTTGGGACAATTTTTCTTTGCAATTCCGGATAGATGGTTGACAAGGAAGAGAAAAAGGATTATACTGTTCATATCGTGAACGTTCAAAATTTGAACGCAACAATCAATTGTCACAACAACCTGCCCCATAAAAAGGAGGGCATATTTTGGAACAGATTTTTACACTGCTCAGTGCGGTCAGTGCTACGCCTGTGATCGATCAGAGAACCCTGGCGGCTGTTACCGGCATTTCGGTCGGAAAGGTGAACGGACTGATTCGCAGCGCTGAACAGGATGGATACCTGATTGCAGGACGGGAAGGAAAGAAGTCCCGTCTTACCCTGACCGATAAGGGACACCGTCTGCTGGAACAGATGCTGCTTTCCAGAAGCGGTGTTAAACTGACGCTGCCGCCGTCTGAAAGGGCGGATACAGCGGTTATCCTGGCCGGCGGTAAAAGACCCGGATTTGATCGTCCGATCTGTTTGCAGCCGTTGGGTGAGGACGGACAGACGTTGCTGGACAGGATGCTTGGCGTACTGGCGGTATGTGGGATTCAGCGGACGATTATTGTCACCGGCTGGCAGGATGAGATGATTCGTCAGCATCTGGGGAACCGTTCGGATATTGCGATTCTGCACAACGAACGTTATAAATGGAATGGTACGATGAGCGGTCTGGCATTGGCAGAACAGACGCTGAAGGATTGGAATGTGCATTCCTTTATCGTCATCAAGTCTGATCTGGTCTTTGAACAGAGAGCGATTCAGTCGCTGGTAGAAACGCGGGCACCTTTTGCGGCGCTGCTGACGGCTCCCAGCGGCGGCAGTGATGAGCTGCTGGCTGAGCTGGATGAAAACGGATGCATCTTCCGTTTTTCTAAAGATATCCGGCAGATCAACCGGGTACAGGGTGAGATGACCGGCATTGCACGCATTTCGATAGAAGGTTTTGAGCGAATGATGGAATATTTCTCGCAGAACCTCAACCCGCTGATTAGCTATGAGTATGTCATGGAAAGTGTTGGACGGATCTATCGGTTTACCGGTATTATGGTAGATGACCTGTGCTGGGGAAAGATTGAATCTCCGGAAGATTACCGGGAACTTCTGCGGCTGACCTATTCCCGTATTGAACGCAAGGAACGTCAGATGCAGGAACAGTTTGCACGGGATACGATGCGAAAGATTCTTCCCGGCGATGAGGTGCAGGAAGTTCAGTTTGCTGGCGGCCTGACCAATACCAACTATCTGATTCAGGCCAGCTCCGGGCGGTATATTCTCCGGCTTCCCGGCAGAATGACCGAGAGCATGATTAACAGGGCCAATGAAAAACGAAATGCGCAGATTGCATCTGACTATGGATTCAACTGTCATCTTGTCTACTGCAATGAGAAGACCGGCGTCAAGCTGAGCAGCTACATCGAAAACGCTGAGACGCTGACTCCGCGTACCGTCCGTCTGGAAGAAAATATGGCGTTGGCAGCGGATATTCTTGGACGTCTTCACCGGTCGGATATTGTCTGGGAGAATCGGTTTGATGTATTTGAAGAAGCGCTGCGATATGAAAAGCTGCTGGACGATCCGGGCCGGATGTATCCGGGATTTGCTGCACTCAAACGCAAGGTATATGCGATGCTGCAGCCGCGTCTGGAAGAACTGGGATGGGATTTGATGCCCTGTCATAACGATCTGGTTGCGGCCAATCTGGTCAAGAACAGCGTGACCGGCAGAATGTATCTGATTGACTGGGAATATTCCGGAACCAATGACCCGATGTTTGACATTGCGGCCCTGTTTTTGGAAAATGATTTTACTGCCGAGGATGAGGAATTGTTTTTCCATTATTATTATGGCGAACGTCCACAGCCTGCTGCTTCACGGGAAAAGATTCTGATATTCAAGATTTTGCAGGATTATCTGTGGAGCACCTGGACGGTACTGAAAGAATCCAGAGGGGATAATTTTGGTACCTATGGCCTCGACCGCTTTACACGGGCGCAGAAAAACATTGATCTTTGGGAAAAACGTTTTTAAAGCTACTGCAACGGACAGGAGAAGAGAACCATGCAAAAGAAAAATGCCTCCCCGCAGAAAAAACAGCAGATTGACTGGGGTATTACAATTTTTCCTCTGGTCGCCATTGTTGTATTGGCTGTCTACCTGGTACTGCGTCCGCAGCAGGCAGAAGCGGCGATTGGTGCACTGCGCAACTTACTGGTCAATGACCTTGGCAGCATCTATATGATTTTTGGATTGGGCGTACTGGTTTTGTCACTGGGCATTGCTTTTTCCAAATATGGCAATATCCGTCTGGGCAAGAGGGAAAAACCCCGTTATTCGACCTTTACCTGGGGCGCGATGATTTTTACCTCAACAATGGCGGCGGATATTCTTTACTGGTCGCTTTGCGAATGGAGCTACTATTACAGTGAAACGCCCTTTGCAATGGAAGGAATGACACTGGCACAGAAACAGGACTGGGCATCTTCCTATCCGCTGTTTCACTGGGGACCGATTCCGTGGGCATTTTACATCCTGCCGGCAGCGGCGTATGGGTATATGATGCATGTCAAAAAATCACCGCGTCAGCGGATGAGCGAAGCCTGCCGTCCTATTCTGGGAAACCGGGTAGACGGGAAGCTGGGTAAGGCAATCGACCTGTTTGCAATTATTGGTCTGCTGGCCGCTACGGCTACTACCTTCAGTACAGCGACTCCGTTGCTTTCAGGCGCTCTGGCGAAAGTAACCGGAATTCAGGAGAGCAATCTGCTGTCCATCCTGGTACTCGTATTTATCGCAGTCGTCTTTACACTGGCGGTTATGTTTGGAATGAAGGGTATTTCCAAGCTCTCAAATATCTGTATCGGGCTTTTCTTTTCCCTGATGGCGATTTTCCTCTTCTGCGGCCCGACCAAGTACATCATCGAAACCGGCATTACTGCGATTGGTAATGTCGCACAGAACTTTATCTCGATGTCCACCTGGATGGACCCGCTTCGTCTGTCGGGCGACGGTGTTGCTGGATTCCCGCAGAACTGGACGATCTTCTACTGGGCGTACTGGATCAGCTGGTCAGTTGCGACTCCCTTCTTTATCGGAAAGATCAGTGAAGGACGTACCATCCGTCAGACGATTTTAGGGGCTTATGTCGCCGGTGTATCGGCAACCTTCCTTTCGTTTATTGTTTTTGGCAATTTCGGTCTGCATTTGCAGGTGACGGGTGAAGCGGATATCGCCTCCAAGATTTTGGAGGAAAGCCCGTCCAGTGCGATTCTGGCAATTTTCGATCATCTGCCGATTCCGAGTGTGGCACTGATTCTTCTGGTACTGGCGATGGTGGCGTTTTATGCGTCGACTTTTGATGCTCTGACGATGGTCATTGCCTCTTATTCGGTCAAAAATATCGAGGAGGATGAAGAGCCTAGCAAGAAACTCCGTGTTTTCTGGAGTATCGTGTTCATTGTTCTGCCGATTGCGCTGTTGTTCAACCAGTCGACCCTGTCGATGCTGCAAACATTGTCTATCTGTGCAGCGTTCCCGATTATGATAATTATCGGCGTGATTATTGCGGGATTTATCCGAAATCTTCGCCGCAGCCGGATAACTGAATGTTCCGGTTCCAAGGTGGATGCACAAACAGAAGACAACGCTTCAGACGCGGAAAACTGAGCTGATAGATTATGATTCTGTCTTCGGGCAGCAGGCCTTAAACAGCCTGCTGCCCGCTTTTGGTTTGTTGGAATAATCGGCATAAAAAAATTTTTTGATTTGCCTGCAACTTTTTTTTTGGCTGCTCCGTCTAATAAATGACGGATGAGAAAGGAGGCGCTTCCATGAAGTCCGCTATGCTGCAGCAAAAAGTTGAAAATGAGATCTTGCAATCCTACCAGTCGCTTTACCGGTTGGCATACAGCTATGTAAAGAACCCGGATGATGCAATGGATATCGTGCAGGAAAGTGCTTATAAAGCAATCCTGCATTCGGATGAAATGCGGAATCAGGATACGATCAAAGGCTGGCTTTGCCGTATCGTTGTCAATACATCACTCGACCTGTTGCGCCGGCGCTCCCGGGAACCCT
>DVLW01000019.1 GCA_018715285.1 Candidatus Faecivivens stercoripullorum
GCCGAATCATGGATTTTGTATGCAGATCACGCTGCCCTGTATCCAGAACCGGCAGCCTGCCGAAAATGAATCATAAAAACGCAAAACCCGGCTCGGCCTTTCCAGGCTGAGTCGGGTTTATTGATTTTCGAGTTATTCTGACTCTGCTTCTTCAGATGAACCAGGTACAAACAATCTAGTATACTGAATCCAGACGGTCCAGTCATCGTATACATCTACCTGCTGATAACCAATCAGTCGCTTGCCTACCAAATCACAGGCACGATAGACTGCAAGCGGAAGGTTAGGAAGTTCAACCAGGTATTCCCGCTCAAAATCCGCCAGTTTTTCACTGAAACGGGTGGAATTGGCATCGAATCCGGTATGGCGCAGCTGAGCAGCGGATTCTTCCATTGAAGTACCTTTCAGACCCTGCCATGCATCCCAGTTTTTGGGACCGGTTGTCTTCTGGAAATAAAGATCGGTATCTTTCGTATTCTCCATCGGGACGATTTCCAGAAGCGGCTGTTCCTCTGCCGCCTGTTCCAGAAGGTGCAAAACTGCAACCTCTTCCTCGTCTTCCGGATCATATCCATAGGTCAGCTGAACCGGTTCACCGCCATTTGCCTCTTCGAGCAGCGAAGCGGCATCTGCACTGGCAACACCGGATGCGCTCAGTGAAGCATAACAGCTCTGGTAAAGAGAAGATGCCAGCGGGATATTACCGACCGCACCCTGTCCCCAGTTGCCAGCCAATATATCAGCTGCCTGCTGAGGATCAATCAGAGCAGACAACGCCTGACGTACAGAGGTCGGAACGCTTTCATTGAATCCCAAACTGCTGACAGTCAGACTGTCATAATAATATGCAGTCGACATCTGATCGGCGCCAAGCAGTTTATTGGCTGTCTGAATACCTGTCCGTCCGGTAATACCGACAATCAGATCGTATTCTCCACCGTTTTCCATATCAGCAGTTTCAATGCTCATCCGTGTAATAGACGGCTGACGCTTATAATATCCGCCTGCATAATACGGATTGGCAACCAGCGTATACACGCCGTCTTCCACCGATTCCAGCATATACGGACCAGCTGTCACCATCGGCATCCGGCGATAACCACCTTCACCTTCCAGTGTCGCAGCCAGTGCCTCCTCAGTCATACCAGTTACTGTCGCACCGCTGCCATCATCTGTCAGTTCGCCGCCCGGGAGCAGGACCGACATCGGCGCAGGATATACCTGTGTCAGCATCATTTCCTGATAATCCGGCAGATATTCTTCTGCAATCGTCAGCGAAAAACTGGAATCTGAAAGCAGGTGCACACCCGAAAAGTACGCGGTTTCACCCGAAGCATATTCTTCATAGCCTTCAAGCTGTTTATACGCGGTATTGTCTCCCGACAGATTGCCAAAAGCAGCGCTGCTCTGAAGCAGAACGGAAAAGACATAATCTTTCGCGGTAAGTGGGCTGCCGTCGCTGAAACACAGTCCATCAACCAGATTATAGGTATAGGTTCTTGAACCGGTATCCCCTTCGGTAATCGTAACCGAGCTGATGACCGACGTATTGGCGGCATAGGTATTTTCCTTTACGACGGTAACATTTTCAGCACCATGCAGCAGGCTGCGCAGATCACGGTCAGCACCGCAATCACCCCATGCCGAGGTAAACAAATAGTCTCCGCAAAGAGGTGTATAGATACCAACACGGCAGACTTCTTCTGTCTGAACCTGCTGTTCATTTCCTTCTATTGTAATGGTACTGCAACCGGACATCGTCATAAGGCTCAGGACACCCGCGACGAATACGGCAGCCAGTTTTGTGAACTTCATCAATTTATTCTCCTTTTTCCAGGTAACAATCAAGGGGCAATTTTGCATACATAACAATACTATACCATGTTTACGGGAGAATGGCAAGAAAAAAATCCGCAGCCTCCAAAAGTGTCATCCCTATCAGACGACCTTCTTTCCTTTCCAGCCGCCTGCAGCAAAACGCCATACAAATATTACAGCACGGAAAATCCAGTCGATGGTCATTGCAATCCATACGCCCTGAACCCCCATATCAAAGGTAAAACCCAACAGGAAGGAAAGACCGATTCGACATGCCCACATCGAAGCCATGGAAACAATCATCGTAAACTTGGCATCTCCGGCCGCACGCAGAGCATTGGGCAGCGTAAACGATGCCGGCCAGAAGATAATACCCATTGCCGAGTGGATGAATACCAGATCCCATGCGACTTTGGCCGTCTGTTCTGTCGTATTGTAAAAACCAATCAGCGGCGCTGCCATTGCGATCATCGCAAGGTCACATACGGTTATTGCAATATAAGAGATAATCATCATGCGTTTGACATTTGCAACCGTCTGACGGTCATCACCAGCACCGATACACTGACCGACGACCGTAATCATTGCAAGGCCGATTGCAGAAGACGGGACACATTCGAGCCCTGCAAGGGTATTCGCGACTGCGTTTGCGGTAATGGCATAGGTACCAAACGAAGAAATCAGGCTGGCAACCAGAATCTTACCCACCTGGAACAAACCATTTTCCACGCCGTTGGGAATACCAATCATCAGAATCGGACGGACCATCTTCCATTTTGGACGAAGTTTGAGCATTCCGCGAATACACAGCGGATTATCCTTATGTTCCAGCAGCCAGAGCATATACACCGCACCCAGTATACGGGAAATCAGTGTCGCAGTTGCCGCACCGACAACCGCCAACCCAGCGCCATAAATCAAGATTGCGTTACCGACAATATTGATTCCGTTCATGACAAAAGATGTAATCATTGAGATCTTGGAGTTGCCCATCGAGCGGAACAACGCCGCACCACCGTTATACAGTGCCAGAAAAGGATAGGACACCGCCGACAGCAGGAAATAAACCTGAGCATTGGACATGACCTCATCATCAATCGAACCGAAGATTGCCCGCAGCAGCGGCTGATGGGTCAGCAGCGAAAAGACGGCAATGACCAATGAAACAACCAGTACGACAAATATCAGATGCCGCGCGGAATCCTTGGCCTCCTCATGTTTGCCCATTCCAAGGTATTGTGCTGATACGACTGCACCGCCTGTCGCCAGTGCGGAAAACACCTGAATCAGCAATACGTTGATGGAATCGACCAGTGAAATACCACTGACTGCCGCTTCACCACAGCTGGACACCATGACGGTATCGGCAGCACCAATCGCCATCGCGAGGAACTGTTCGACAACCAGCGGCAGAATCAACGCCGTCAAAGCCCGGCGGTCAAAGAGCGGGCGGCTGGCCGTTGTACTTTCTGACATAAATATCCTTCCCTTCCATTGTTTAACCACTGCGCCGCCTGGTTGGCGCAGTGAGCATACCGTATTTATTTTGTTCCATTTTATAGGATTTGACAAGCGCTAAAATGCAAAAAAGTGCTGAAATTTGTAATTTTCAGCACTTTTTATCGAATTATTATGTAAAATAGATGTAAATGCTGGATATTATTTCAAAAGCCGCGATTATACCTCAACCAGGATTTCCACCTGCTCAGGATCGGGGAAACGTTCCAGAATTTCAGGGCAGAGATCCAGATGCAGCTGCTTTTCCTCACCCTTTTTCAGGAAGGTTTTCTGGAAAGCTGCCAGCTGACGGTTGAGCTCAGGACGGCCGTCACTGCGCAGGTAACACAGCAGCGTGCACATGCCATCCCGGTCACCGGTATTGCGTACTGTGACGGTAATTTCGTTTTCCATGCCGCGTTTTGCCTCGCTGGCCTCAAAGGTCGTATAAGACAGGCCATAACCAAACGGGAACAGCGGACGTTCACGCAGATAACGATAAGTACGGCCTTCCATCCGATAATCCTCAAACGGCGGCAGGCTTTCATCACTCCAATAGAAGGTGACCGGCAGTTTACCGGAAGGATTAACCTTGCCCAACAGGATATCAGCCAGTGCTGCGCCGCCTTCAGCACCCGGATAGAAGCACTGAATCAGTGCGGAAGCATACTTGTTCTGGTCGCGCAGGTCAACAGCAGAACCCGATACATTGACAAAAATAATCGGTTTACCGGTTGCGCGAACAGCTTTCCACAACCGAATCTGGGAGAGCGGAAGCTGAAGATCTACCTTATCGCCGCCATGAGCACCGTTGAAAGCATCTCCTTCTTCGCCTTCCATCGAAGGATTCAGTCCCAGGAACATGACCACTGCGTCGGCGCGTTTTGCGGCAAGAACTGCTTCACGGGTCAGATCTTCCATCCAGGGATTGGCAACCGCGTCAATAAACGGATGGCAGCCTTTGGAATAGATGATCTCGCCGTCAAACGCATCCTGAAGTCCACGCAGGAAGGTCGAATAACGGGAAGGATAACCATTATAGTTACCCAGCAGAACGCTTACATCATCAGCATTCGGACCGATAACCGCAAGTTTTTTGATATCTTTTTTCAGCGGCAGAATACCATCATTTTTCAGCAGGACAATCGATTCTTCCGCCATTCTGCGGTTAATTGCACGGTGTGCGTCACATTCAATGACTTCCATTCCGATCTTGTCATACGGGCAGTCATCAGCAAACATGCCCAGACGGAAACGTGCCTCAAACAGTTTGACACAGGCCTCAGTGATGGTTTCTTCGGTAATCAGACCTTCTTCAACTGCCTGTCCGAGAGAACGGAATGCGGTGCCGCAGTTGAGGATACAGCCGTTATTGACAGCCAGTGCTGCACTTTCGGCTTCGGTAAAGGTCACATGATGGTTTGCATTGATATCATGAATCGCGCCGCAGTCGGATACAACATAACCACGGTAATCCCACTCATCCCGCAGAATTTTCTTCAGCAGCGTCTCACTTCCACAGCAGGGTTCACCATTGACACGGTTGTATGCACCCATTACAGCCGACGGGGCAGCATGTTCAATACAGTAACGGAATGCCCAGAGGTAGGTATCGTCCATCGTTTCACGGTCAATTTCTACGTTGGCCTCATGACGGGTGGACTCAGGGCCGGAATGGACAGCAAAATGCTTAATGGTCGCGTCCAGTTTACGGTAGGTCGGGTCATCACCCTGAAGCCCCTGAATAAACGCACATCCCATAACACCGGTCAGGTAAGGGTCTTCACCATAAGTTTCATGGCCGCGTCCCCAGCGAGGATCACGGAAAATATTGATGTTAGGGCTCCAGTAGGTCAGGCCCTGATAGATACCGGTCGAACCGAACTGTTTATAGCCATTGTATTTTGCACGCGCTTCGGTAGAAATCGCGTCGGCTACACACCACAAAAGGTCAGGATTAAAAGAAGCAGCCATACCGATTGCCTGCGGGAAAACGGTCGCCGTCCCGGAACGTGCGACGCCATGCAGACCTTCATTCCACCAGTTATAGGCAGGAACATGCAGCTTTTCGATGGCAGGTGCGTCATAGCGCAGCTGGCTCATCTTTTCTTCAAGGGTCATTTTCTTGACCAGTTCGATTGCCTGTTCATGAAAATTCATATTATAATTACACCATCCTCTTCATTACTGAAAAAACACTTTCTTTTTCATCATGATATCATGCCGCGGCAAAAAAATCCAGTAGGCGGAAGAGAGAATATTCACTTCCGTGTTCGTGCACATTGACGGATAGTTCTGTACAAATAGTTTTTCTTCAATTTTTAAAGACAGCAAAAACCGGGCTCCTGCGAACCCGGTTTTCTGGCATCATCAAAATCATTTATCTGATAAACCCGCTCCAAATTTTTCTATACGCTATCCTGTTTTTAAACCCGCACAACTCTCGCCGCCATAATGGTAATATCATCTCCCCTGCCGTGTTCGTTGCGTTTGGAAAGGTTAGCGAGCCGCTCTGCAATCTTCTGCACCGGTTCACCGGCAGCAAGTGCCAGTTCCTCTTTCATCCAGTCGGGCGCTACCGACAGCGCGCCATCACTCATCATGACGATCAGGTCACCTTCCCGCAGACGAACCGTCCGGCGTTCATAGTGGATTCCCTGTAAGATTCCGGCAGGAAGAGAACTGCCGCTGATTTCCGCAACCCTTCCTTCCCGGCAAAGGAAGGAAGAAACGGCGCCTGCCTTTAAAAACTCCATCTTACCGGTATACAGATCGATGCAGCCAATATCCAGCGTTGCCAGCGTTTCCTCACCGGTACGAATGAGCAAAGAGGAATTAATCAGTTTCAGTGCCGCGTCGAATCCGAATCCTGCCTTAATCAGCCGGAGTACAAAACTGACAGTCATAATCGAATCGACCGCTGCCCTGCCGCCGGTTCCCATTCCATCACTCAGAATCAGATGGAAAAATCCTTTGCCGTCTGAAAATGTATCACAGCAGTCACCGGAAATTTTGCCATCCCGTGCACAGAGCTGTGTACAGCCATACTCAACTTTCAGCCGCGCCTGTTCATAGAATGTCGTCCGTGTGGTATCATCCGACGAAACAACGCTTGGTCCATCCAATGGACGCTGGGTAAGGCTGCTCAGTTCACCGCAGAGAAAATCACTTTCCGGACGCAGCGGTTTTTCGGTATAAATTTCAATCCGCATCCGGTCATACCGGTCAATGATACAGTACACTTCCTCCGGTTCCTCCCCCATTTCCCGCAGCATTGCTGTAATCCGGTCGGAAGTGTCGGTATCAATGGACGCAATCTCACGCAGTTCTCCGGAAAATTCCGCGAGCATGTCTGAAAGACCTTCAAACTGTTCAGCTGCAACCTGTTTGGCCTGAGCGACCTTTCGGCGTGCGGCTTCACGGGAGATGAACTGAGCATAAAGATTGTTGATAGCAGCGGTCAGGTCTGCGGTTTTGGGGCATCGTTCCAGAAAATAGGACGGCAGGTCTTCCGGTGTAACACCACCTTTTGCCTTGAGCAGTGGGGTCAGCTTGGAAAAAGCGTCGTTTGTCTGGGTACAGGCGGTATCCCAGCAGAACAGCTTGAGCCCACATTTACGGCATACCTTGTCCGATGCGCCAGTATATACATTATCAATGGAACAGACGCCGGTATTATACAGTTTTTCCGAAACAGCCTCGACCGTTTTTTCCAGATCAAGCAGTGTTCCCGCACTGAACCGAAGCCGTGCGGCAGTCCTTCCGGCATCCGCAAACGCAATCGGTTTTCCGCGGCGAATAGCCGGAACCTTCTGACGTACCCTGTCCGGCAGAATCAGGAATATTCCACATCCGACCAGCAGATCCAGCATCCAGAGAAGTGACGCAGAAGAAATCCCGGTCACCATCGACGCCGCCAATGCTGCACCGGCAAAGAACATCGTCTGACGGATTCTTCCCAGTCCCGCAAACAGTCCCGCCCAGTATCCGCAGGCAGTATAGATGCCACCCGTCAGCATATTGGCAGGAACGGCAAACGCCATTGCTGCCGTACAGCAGATTCCTGTTTCAGCAGCACTCTGTGCGTTGCGGCGCTCACCTGCAAGCAGAATCGCGATACAGGCGATAATCCTTCCGGGTGAAAACAGATAAATTTCCATCCCGGTCAATCCCATCAGTGCAGCCAGTGCCAGTAATAGGATGCTTGTCCTCTGAATCATTCCCGCTTCACTCAGCCTGCGTCCGGATAACAAAAACCTCGAGCCGAAAAAAGCAAAATAGGTTGTCCCACCGGTCAGCACTGCTTCCGCCATGCCGAAAATCCATTCTCCTGTCCCCGCTGAAACCAGACTGCACCGAATCCCGGTTACCAGACCGGTCAGAATGATGGCACAGGCTGACAGAAAAATCGGGCTGCTCCGCAATCGTGGAATTCCGTCAGTCAGCAGCTTAATCCCCAGCGTACAGGCCAGTACAGCCAGACAGCTGAGATTTTCCGCAAATACCCCATGCACGCTGTACCCGATTACCGCACCGGCCAGAGAAGCCAGTGCACAGCTTCCCGGCAGTGCCATCGGCAGCGCCATCCCAAGCGGCCGCATTCCTCCCGGCAGCGTCAGCATTGCCGCCAGCAGTCCTGCCGGGAAAGAAATCAGCACTGCCCGCAATTCACGTCCTTCCCTGGAGCGGTTCCACAGCTGTTTCCACCCCTTTGCCGTTTCGGCAAGCCCCACTTTTAACATCGTTGACCATTCCTTTCCTGCGTCCGGGATTTTGCCCATGACGCTTATCATGCTGTCGTTTTCTCCATACTATCACAGCTCTTATGCAAAACCGGTCGGAGCCGGGATGCGGCTTCTCGGCGAATCAGGCAGCAATGAACCGTTCTCTGAAAGATTGTGGGCAGGTTTGTGCGGATAGGAAGATTTTTGACGGGAAATAAATGAGATCTGTGCCATATGTCATACCGGAATTATTGAAAAAATGATATGCTGAAACTAAAATGGGAGAAGTTTGTGTATTGGTAAAATTTTCCCTTACAGAAAGGATGCTGACAATATGGCAGTCTCTACTGCGGCCGGTGATATGACCCAGGGCAACCCGACAAGGCTTCTGATTCGATTTGCAATCCCCATGATGATCGGCGGTATTTTCCAGCTGATGTATAACATGGTGGATACGATTGTACTCGGACGTTTTGTCGGAGCAAATGCACTCGCCTCTATCGGAGCGACCAGCTCTACAACCAGTTGTTTTCTTTTTCTGTCGACCGGGATGACCGGCGGCATATCCATTGTTGTCTCCCAGCTGATCGGTGCCGGTGAGCCTGAACGAGTACGGAAAGCGTCGGCAAATGCATTGCTGCTGACCGTATTTTTTGGTGCAGCCATTGGGCTGATTGCCTTTATCGGCGCACAACCGCTGATGCAGCTGCTGGGAACACCGGCAGACATTATTGATGGAGCTGTCACCTATATCCGGATTACATGCGGACTGATTGTTGTACAGGTAGCTTATAATGCAATTGCATCGGTACTTAAAGCAATTGGTGACTCAAGGACGCCGCTGTATTTCCTGATTCTATGTTCCTTTTTAAACATTGTGCTGGACCTGTTTTTCGTACTGGCGCTGAAGATGGCGGTTGCGGGAGTTGCCTGGGCAACCATCAT
>DVLW01000020.1 GCA_018715285.1 Candidatus Faecivivens stercoripullorum
GATACTGAATATAAATGGAAATGAGGAGAAGCATTGTGAGCAGTACAGGAGAAAGTAAACGCGGTGGATTTACCAGCCGTGTGGGATTCGTACTTTCTGCAGCCGGTTCGGCGGTAGGATTGGGAAATCTGTGGCGGTTTCCATATCTTGCGGCTAAATATGGCGGCGGCATTTTTTTGTTGGTTTATCTGATTCTGGCGGTAACCTTTGGGTTCGCCCTGATGATTACCGAGGTCGCTATCGGTCGTAAGACCAAACAGTCCTGCATTGGTGCGTTCCGGTCACTCAACCGGAAATTCAGCTTTCTGGGATGGATGGCGGCAATTATCCCGGTTATCATTGCACCCTATTACTGTGTTATCGGCGGATGGGTATTGAAATATTTTGTTGACTTTCTGACCGGTCAGGGCACAGCAGCTGCCGGTGATACCTATTTCAAGGATTTTATTTCGGTATCTTCGTCCGGACTGATCGGCAATCCGATGTTCTGGTTTGGAATTTATATTGTTCTGAACGCAGTGGTTGTTCTGTTCGGCGTTCAGAAGGGCGTCGAAAAAGCAAGCCGGATTCTGATGCCGATGCTGGTTGTTTTGATCGTTGTCGTGACGGTCTATTCACTGACTCTTCCGGGCGCATTGGAAGGGGTTCGTTTTTATCTGCTGCCTGACCTGTCCCGTTTTTCTCCGATGACAGTCCTGGGTGCGGTTGGTCAGATGTTTTACTCGATGTCGCTGGCAATGGGTATCATGATTACGTATGGTTCGTACATGTCCAGCGAGGATGACCTGGAACGTTCGGTATCGCAGATTGAGATCTTTGACACCGGTATCGCATTTCTTGCAGGTCTGCTGATTGTACCGGCAGTTGTCGCCTTTTCCGGCGGCGATACGACGCTGGTTCAGCAGTCGGCAGGTTCGGGACTGATGTTTGGCGTTCTGCCGAAGGTATTTGATTCGATGCCGTTTGGCGGAGCAGTTGGCGCTGTATTTTTCATGCTGGTATTATTTGCGGCTCTGACGTCTTCCATTTCACTGCTGGAAACGATTGTATCGCTGGTAGAAGATAACCTTCACTGGCAGCGCCGTAAAGCGACCATTGTTGTATCGGTTGGTCTGCTGATTCTGGGTATTCCGTCTTGTCTGGGATATGGCCCGCTTTCGTTTGTCAGCCTTATGGGCATGGCATTCCTGGATTTCTTCGATTTTATTTCCAACTCGGTCCTGATGCCGATTGTCGCATTGCTGACCTGCGTGCTGGTTGGGCATATTGTTGGAACGGATGTGGTGTCGTCGGAAGTCAAAATGAATGGCCATGTATTTAAACGGGAAAAATTGTTTAAGGTTATGATTCGGTGGGTTGCACCGATCCTTTTGCTGGTGGTTCTGATTTCGTCGGTTGCTGATAAATTTGCAATTGGTGGATTTGTAATCTAAGCGATTCCACGTGGATGATAAGAAACTGAATGATCCGTCTGGTTTGAAGCCTTTCAAATCAGGCGGATTTTCTTATTGTCAAGGTTATGGAAAATTATGGATAAATACCTACTTGACAAGTAGGTATTTATGTGGTATCCTGTAATCGTACAAGAAATACTGCCAACCATAGGGAGGATGTATATATATGGATAAGATCATTTATATGGATAACGCGGCGACCACCTCCACCGGCAGGGCGGCGCTGGACGCCATGATTCCGGTGCTGGAAAAGGATTACGGCAACCCGTCCAGCCTTCACCAGCTGGGACAGCAGGCAGCTGATCTGCTTGCAGATGCCAGAAAGAGAATTGCGTCGTCAATTGGTGCCCAGCCGGATGAAATTTATTTTACTTCTGGCGGTACCGAAGCGGATAACTGGGCAATTACCCAGATCGCCAGAGCTGGCGCAGAAAAAGGCAAGAAACATATCATTTCTACCGCATTTGAACACCATGCGGTATTGCATACCTTAAAACGACTGGAAAAGTCGGGATTTACAGTTACGCTTCTGGACGTACACAAGGATGGTATCGTCCGGGTGGACGAGCTGAAAGCGGCAATCCGTCCGGATACCTGCCTGGTAACAGTGATGTATGCCAACAATGAAATTGGTACCATCCAGCCGATTGCAGAAATCGGTGCGGTTTGCCGGGAACATGGGATTCCATTCCATACCGACGCGGTACAGGCAGCAGGACACCTTCCGATTGATGTCCAGAAGGAAAACATCGATCTTTTGTCGATGTCGGCGCACAAATTCCATGGACCTAAAGGAATTGGGGCACTGTATTGCCGGCGTGGAATCCGTTTGACCAACTTTATTGAAGGCGGTGCGCAGGAACGCGGCAAACGCGGTGGTACCGAGAATCTGCCGGCAATCTGCGGAATGGCGGCAGCATTGGAAGATGCCTGCAAGGGAATGGATGAACGGGCAAAGCGTGTTTCCGGGATGAGAGATCGGATTATCGACGGAATTGTACAGAATATTCCGCATGTACTGGTCAATGGCGACCGGGAAAAGAGACTGCCGGGCAATGTCAACATCTGCTTTGAAGGAATTGAAGGAGAATCGCTGCTGCTGCGTCTGGATTTGGAAGGGATTTGTGCTTCTTCCGGTTCGGCGTGCACCTCTGGTTCACTTGATCCGAGCCATGTACTGTTGGCAATCGGACTTCCCAAAGAAGTGGCGCATGGTTCACTGCGGCTGACTCTTGATGAGGAAAATACCGAGCAGGAGGTTGATTACCTGCTTAAAGTTCTGCCTGGGATTGTATCCGGGCTGCGGGATATGTCGCCGGTCTGGGAAGAAATGATGGCGGCGGAAAAATAAGAAAACAGAATGAAAGTAATCAGAAAGGAAGTGGCCGAATATGGCAATGGGATACAGTGAAAAGGTTCGCGATCATTTTGCAAACCCGAGAAATGTTGGAAAACTGGAAAATGCAGATGGTGTCGGTGAAGTCGGCAATGCAGTCTGCGGCGATATCATGAAAATTTACCTCAAGATTGATGGTGACGTCATCAGTGATGTACGGTTCAATACCTTCGGATGCGGAGCCGCGATTGCGACCAGCTCGATGGCTACTGAAATGATTAAGGGCAAACCTATCGATGAAGCGCTGAAACTGACAAACCGCGCAGTCGTAGAGGCATTGGACGGACTGCCGCCTGCCAAACTGCACTGCTCGGTACTGGCTGAACAGGCAGTTAAAGCAGCACTGGCTGATTATTATCAGAAAAAGGGTCTGCCGGTTCCGGAAGAATGTGTATCTTCCTGCGGCGGCGACTGTGCTCATTGCTGCGGTTAAATTCGGGCGTATTTTTGAGTGGTTTGAAGATGCCCCTTTGACTTTTTCATAGGTCTGTGGTACAATATCAGGTAGAGTCGGAGAAAGAGACCGCAGAATATGGAAAGGAAGGAAGAAAATGCTGAAATGGCGCGAACTTGGCGCAGATGAACGGGCAGACTGGTTTGAAACCAGATTGTGCCGTGATTTCCCCGCTGATGAAGTAAAGCCGTTGGATCTGCTTGAAAAGCTATGTGAGCAGGGAAGATATCATTGCTATCTGTTTTACGAACAGCCGGAAGTTCCGGTTGGATATGCTTATCTGATGACGATAGACCGGTTTACTCTGCTGGACTATCTGGCAGTTGAACCATCCATGCGTGGCGGCGGATATGGTTCGCAGATTCTTCCAATCCTGGAAGAAATGCTGCCTGAAGGAAACACGCTGCTGATTGAAGCAGAAAACCCGGCCTGTGCGGTAAGCCTGGAAGATCGAAGTGTTCGGCTTGCACGTGTACGGTTTTATAAAAAAGCCGGCATGCGGTTGACAGAGGTGCTGGAAAAGGCATTCGGCGTCGATTTTCGTATCCTGACTGGAGGAGCACAGGTTTCTGACCGCGAAATTGCCGATGGGTTATCTGCGGTATACGCGGCAATGCTTCCGGAAACGGTATTTCGTCAGCAGTTTTCTGTCTGGATTCCCTAGACATAAAAACGGCGTGTCTGCCGGTGGATAGTATATTGAAACGCTGTGCAGCAGAGCTGTACGGCGTTTTTGCTTCGTCCGGGTGGGATTTGATTATTTAGCCAAACGAATTCTAAAGATATTTTTGATAAATTTCACAAAACGGCTATCAATTCAAAAATGAACATGATATAATGAAAATACCAATTAACAAACTCGGAGAAGCATTGGATAGTTTTGGTGCTTTTCTTACATCATAATTACATGAAAGGAAGATGAAAACGATGGCTTTGGGTAAGATTCTTGTTACGGATGATGACAAAAACATCTGCGAACTGCTCAGACTGTATCTCGAAAAGGAAGGTTATAGTGTCATTCTGGCACATGACGGTGAAGAAGCACTTCTGAAATTTGAGACATTGCATCCCGACCTGATGCTGCTGGATATCATGCTGCCCGGACTGGACGGCTGGCAGGTCTGCCGTGAGGTCCGTAAAAAGAGCCAGGTTCCGATTATCATGCTGACTGCAAAGGGCGAAACCTTTGATAAGGTGCTGGGTCTGGAACTGGGTGCGGATGACTATGTTGTCAAGCCGTTTGATACCAAGGAAATTGTTGCCCGTATCAAGGCAGTTCTCAGAAGAGTCGGACAGAATAATCAGGCTTCGGATATCAAGGAAGTCAGCTACGATAAACTGGTCGTTAATATGACCCGTTATGAACTGAAGGTTGACGGCAAGGTTATCGATACTCCTCCTAAAGAACTGGAGCTGCTGTTCCATCTGGCTTCCAATCCGAACCGCGTATATACCCGTGACCAGCTG
>DVLW01000151.1 GCA_018715285.1 Candidatus Faecivivens stercoripullorum
ATACCAGAAGAAGAGAGGATCTCATCGATTCGTTTATCCAGACGTTCAAAAGACTTTTTATCGGTAGAGATCAAACCAGGCTGGTCAGCATCCGGGGAATAGTTGTTTTTCCACAGTTCTACCAGTGCGACAGAATCGCTGGTATCAATTTCAGCTTCATCTACACCACCGAAACGGATAAGCCAGTCCGCCATTTTGGAACGATCACTTTCATTCAGCTGACGGTCAAGTTTAGCTGCGCCAGATACATCCACATTCAGTGTGTATCTGTTTGCAGTAACTGTTTCAGATACGTTTACATATGTACCGGGTTTAAAGAAGTTTCCGTTTCCGACCATTGCCAGCGGGTCCGCCTTTACAAACAGCGGATAGAAAATAACAGTCAGAAGCATTAACGCAAAGATAATAAAACCAACCAGGAAACGGGGAGAACGGAAGACCTGTTTAATTGTATTCAGCATACCATTTCCCTCCTTAATCCTGCTGAGCCGCTTTGATACGCGGGTCAATGATACCGTAGATGATCTCTACAAACAGGTTGGCAAGCAGTACCATAATGGTGATAATCAGGGTACATGCCGAGATCAGCGGGTAATCCTGTCCGGTTACTGCCGAGAGCAGTGTGGAACCAAGTCCAGGATAGGAGAAAATGATCTCTGCGACCAGAGCGCCGCCCATCATGGTGCCGATGGACATTGCCAGACCGGTAATCTGGGGCAGCATTGCATTACGGAATACATATCCGACGATCTTGCCGTCCTTGATGCCAAGGAAGCGGGAATATTTGACATAGTCTGCGTTCAGCTCGTAGATGGACATCGAACGCATACCGATTGCCTGACCACCGATGGTAATTAAGACGATGGAGAGGAAGGGAAGCCAATAGTGATGCAGAACTGAGCTGTAGAATTCCCAGCTTGCATTGGGAATCAGGTCAAATCCATAACCGCCGGAAGTTGGGAACCATTTGAGGTTAACTGCGAAAACAGTCAGCAATACAGTTGCCATACCGAAAGCGGGTACGTTGGAGATGAACAGGAAAACGGGAAGCAGAACCTTATCGAATACACCGCGCAGATAAGCTGCAAGTGCACCCAGCAGGTTACCAAGAATCCAGCCAACAAGGATTGCCGGCAACTGAAGTGCGACAGTCCAGCCGACTGACGAGGAGATAATGTCCGAAACTGGACGGGGGTACTGGCTGAAAGAGGGGCCAAAATCGCCGCGGATGGCGTTTTTCAGGAATTCCCAGAACTGAACGATCATTGGCTGGTCCAGTCCGAATTTTGCAGTATATTCTTCCATGACTTTCTGAACTGCGGTTGCATCGGTCATACCGGCGGCCGCCTGGGCAACGATTCCCGAAGTCGGGTCGCCCGGCATCAGACGGGGAAGAACAAAGTTCAGTACGACCGCGATAATCAGGGTAAAAACATACCACAGGATTTTCTGGCCATAATATTTGCGAAAGCCTTTCATATCTCATCAAATCCTTTTTCAATTCAAGATGCAGTGAAGCGCTTGGATGGTATGAAACCGGCCGCTGCAAAGCTGTTTGCAGCGGCCGGTCATCAACTGTCAGTTTGAACCGCTCGATAAGGGTAAAGCCTTACGGGTTAACCAGTTCCAGCTGGTACAGCGCTGCGATACCGTAGCCGTCGGTGCAGCAGGTCGGCGGGATCTCGCTGCCTTCCTCGGGGTAGTTGGTCCAGACGGATTCGTTTACTGCATAGAAGAGCTGCGGACGGTACATCAGCGATACGCTGGGAACGTCGGTCAGATAGATCTCGGAGAGCTCGGTGTAGTACTGCTTGAGAACCTCTTCATCGGTCTCATGCGGGATGAGGGCGAGCAGCTCGTCGGCTCTGGCGTTCTCGTAATGGCCCCAGTTGCCGCTCCAGTTGATCTCAAGGTCGTTGTAGCTGCTGGACATGAACTGCATCGCGCGTGCCCACGGGTTGGTAACAGACGCGGCGCTGACCGAGTTCATCAGGATGTCGAAGTTGTAGGTGGTCATGTCGTTGTAGAAGGTGTTGGTGTCGGGGAAGTAGGTGGTGATCTCAATGCCGATCTCCTTGCCTGCTGCCGCTACGATCTCCAGCGAAGCGTTCCAGTCGGTCCAGCCGGTCGGGCATTCCGCCTGATAAGAGAGGTTGACGCCGTCTACTTCACGGATGCCGTCGCCGTCGGTGTCGACGATGCCCGCTTCATCCAGCAGGGCGTTGGCTCCGGCGATGTCGTTGCCATTGAACTGCAGGTCGGCCAGAGCTTCATTGTCGACCAGTTTCTGTTCGGCTTCGGTCGGGTTCATGACCGAGCGCGGAACATCGGAAAAGCTGGGCGACTGGTTGGACATTGCGGAAGCGATGATCTGGTCATAGTCGATCGCCATGGCGATCGCTTTTCTGACCTCGACCTGGTCGAGGCCAGGTTTGGAGAGGTTGAACCACAGGGTCGGCATGGTCGCGCACAGGCCGTAGGGAGCTTCGTCCATGTAGGTCATGATCGGCAGCTCCTGCTCTTCCCACAGCTTCTGAACGTCGGTGATGAACTGCTGGCAGACGTCGACCTCGCCCGCGGCAAGAGCGACCTGGCCGGCATTGTTATCGGCGTAAATGGTGTGAGCAATGTACTTGGGAACCGGCAGCTTGCCCCACATGGATTCAGCCTGACCCCAGTAGTTGTCGTCGCGGATGAAGACGACCTTCTGATCGTCGTCATAGTAGGGTTTGTACGGACCGGAAGCAACGAGGTCTTCCATCTTGTCCAGCTTCATTGCTTCAGCATCCGAGCCGTTTCTTTCTTCAACGGTCTGGAGATAAGCCTTCTGCATGACATAGACCTTGGGCAGGTATTCCAGAACCTTCAGCGGGTTGATGGATACGCCGGCATCGTCACATTTTGCGTGGAAGACAACAGTACCTTCGTCGACAGCTTCAACGGAATCAATATAGTTAGCGTAATCGACACCGGTTGCAGAGCTGTATTTGACATGGGTATCAAATGTATAAGCGACGTCCTCAGCGGTGAGCGCGGTGCCATCATTCCATTTGGCGTCGGGGTTCATATGTACGGTAAGTTCGGTCTGGTCTTCATTCCATTCGTAGTCGGTCGCCAGCAGCCCGTACAGCTCGCCGTTGAGCATGTTGTACATGAACAGCGTCTCATAAATCAGGGTACGGGCAGAGTCGCCCTGAGCAAGCCCCATCGCGTTGTTGGAGTTGGCGCTCATCGGGTTCCAGTCGTTGATGGTGCCCCACTGCTGACCTGCAAAATACAGGGTTTCGTTTCTGGGAGTAGAACCAGCGGTTGTCTCTTCAGCGGTTTCAGAAGTAGTTTCCGAAGCGGTGGAAGTAGTTTCTTCCGAAGTGGTGCTGGTTTCAGTTGAGGTTGTGGACGTTGTAGTCGTGCCACCGCCGCAGGATGCAAGGCTTGCAGTCATCGAGACAGCCAGAAGCATGGCCAGCAGAGATTTCTTAGTCATTTTCATACGTATTCCTCCAATTTGACTAAATGTCGATTGGTATTGCTGTGGGATATATATATGCATGTCCTGCTCAAAATAGGATAAAGAATAAAAAAACTATAGCAAAACGCACAAAATATCTCAACAAGCTAAACCGTTTTAGTACATTTGCATTATACAGCTACCTTTTTTAAAAATCAAGAGGTTTTGAACAATTTTTTAAAATTAAACCATATTGTATCCGTTTTGTAATTGATTTGCAAGAAATTAGTTACTAGTTTGTAATAAAATTGTATGACTATATACTTAGAAGTATGACCTATTTGTCAAAATATGCACAAAATTAGAATTCTTTATCATGCTGATGTGATGAAATCAAGAAGAAAATATGAATAAATTATGCTTTTCGGTTTGGAGGATGCTTGTCTGTTGATTAAAAGTATGTTACAATAATTCTATCTGAAATACATGACAGATATGAAGGGGCGAATAACTATGCAGTATACATTGTCTGAGTCGGAACGTCTGATTGAAGCAGGCAGCGAACATCTGAACTGGTGCGGACGAATTATTTCTATGCCTGGAGTCCGCAGAATCAGTTTCCCGTACAGTTATGTGGAATTACGTTTTGTTTCTCCCTATCTGCGGGTAGTTTTGCGCAATATTCCGGAGCCGGAAAATCAGGACGAAAATGCACTGGGTGTCGTACTGGATGGAGATGAGATGCATCAGACAAAAGTCGTCCTGCAAAAAAACGGAGAAGAAGAGGTTATCACGCTTGCTGAGGGACTGGACGGAAAGGAACACACTCTGCGGCTGTTCAAGCGAACCGGAGCCTGCCATGAAGTGGAAATCTATGGCTTTATCTGTGCAGAGGAAGGACGTATTCTGCCGCCTCCCAAACAGCCACGGCGTTGTATTGAATTTTACGGCGATTCGGTGACAGTTGGAGAAGTTTCCGAAGCGGTCGCATATGTCGGCAAGCTTGATCCGGAGCATCACGGCGAATATCATAACAGCTGGTATTCCTATGCGTCGATTGCGGCACGGGCGATGAATGCTCGTGCGCATCTGTGTGCACAGGGTGGTATTGCATTGCTGCCCGGAACAGGATATTTTCATGCGCCTGATATGGTTGGACTTTGTGATGTATATGATCGTGTACGGTTTAATCCAGTGTTTGGGGAGCTGGAAAAATGGGATTTCAGCCGTTTTACACCGCATGTAGTCGTGGTTGCGGTCGGCCAGAATGATGACTTTCCGGAAAACTACATGAAACTGGACCCCAGAGGCGAAAAAGCGGCTGTCTGGAAAGCGGCTTATCTGCAAATGATCCGTGGATTGCGTGAAAAATACCCGAAGGCATATATCATCCTTTCAACCACAATCCTGAATCATGCTCCTCAGTGGGACCGTGCTATCGGACAGATTGCAACGACTTTGCAGGCAGAAGGGGATAGCCGGGTGTATCATCTGCTTTATAGCCGCAATGGCCGCGGAACACCGGGACATTTGCGTATTCCGGAAGCGGAAGAGATGGCGCTTGAACTGAAATCATTTATCAATTCTATCGGGCCGCAGGTCTGGGAATAAACTGAATATAAAAATGGCGGCAGTCTGGCAGAGGATTCTCTGCTAAACTGCCGCTATTTGTTTGCCTGTCATCGATTGTTATCGATTGTCAGGCATTTGGCTTTTTTTCTTTTTTG
>DVLW01000152.1 GCA_018715285.1 Candidatus Faecivivens stercoripullorum
ACCGCATATATAGGGTACAGAGCTGACCGGACGCCGTATCTTCATATACCTGTACATTGTCCTTGTATTTGTAGTATGCGCTGCGGGAAATACCTACCATTCGACAGGCTTCCGAAGAGTTTTTCGCCTGCGCCTTGGACAGCAGCCGCTTCGCTTCGATGACCTTCAGAAATACGCTGGGCAGTACATCTGAGCTGACGACCAGAAACCGTGGCTTATCTTCCATGATCTTGACCATTCCTTTCCGTTTTGCCGGATTTGTGCGGCATCCGGACGGCAGTCAGACCGCCGCCCGAATGGCAGAGAAATGCGTCTGAATATATGAATATAATTCAAACCATTTGCATTATCAGCATGTGCATTGTTGATGCGAATAAGTACTCGTATCAAAAACATATGTAAATGCGCTAGAGACAATATATCATGGATGGCTATTTTCGGCAACCGTCAAAATGAACAAATCTTGAATTTTGCGACCTTTTTCGTCTTTTTGTCAAAAAACAGTCTCTAAAATACCGGTTATTTCATTTATTAGATTGAATAAATGGACAAGAGCTTGCTCTTTCACTGTATAAATTTCCAGTATGCGATGAAATTTTATCCGACTCCTGAAGAACGATCTTCTTCAATCGGAAAATTGCCAGGAGATTCGGCAGACACATATAAAAATTCAACAAATCAGAGATTGCCAATACCGTCTGTACCGGAATAATTCCGCCAAAAACGGCTGCACCTAAAAACAGAGCCCGATAAACAAACAGCCCCAGTTTTCCGCCGCCCAGATACCGCAGTGTGCTTTCTCCGCACCAGCTCCAAGTCAGCAGGCTGGAAAAGGCAAACATCAGCGTTGCAATCCCCAAAAATCCCGCTGCACCCTTCCCGAAAACATCCGAAAAGGCCGCCAGTGTCAGCTCTGCACCGTCCAGGCCGCTGTCCAGCCCTACTGTCAGCAAAATCACTGCCGCCGTCATCGTACACATGACCAGTGTATCCAACGCGACTTCCGCAACACCCCAAAGCCCTTCTTCGGCCGGATTCCCTTCATCCGAAGCGGCATGAATGATTGGCGCCGAACCAAGCCCGGCCTCATTGGTAAAAACACCCCGGGTAATTCCGCTCCGGAAAGCCCGGCTGGTCATAACCCCAATTATTCCACCAAAAGCAGACCGCGGTGTAAATGCGTCACTGACAATCAGCCCAAAAAGCTGCGGCAGCAGATGAATCCGCGGCAGGATGACCAACGCAGCTCCAACAAGATAAATTCCGCCCATCAGTGGAACCAGTCTGGCAGAAGCAGCCGCAATCCGTTTTTTTCCGCCCATCATCACAATACCGGCACAACACGCAATCAATCCGCCGGTAATCAGCTGCGGAAGTCCGAAGGCAGACTCAATTGAATCTGCCGCCGCGTTGACCTGCGCCAGATTCCCGACACCAAACGATGCCCCAATGCACCCAACCGCAAACACCCAGGACAGTTTTTCACTCCCAAAAGCACGGCTGATATAGTACATCGGGCCGCCTTCCCTGTCTTTGCTGAAATGCACCGACAGCAGAATCTCCGCATATTTAAGCGACATCCCCAGTATCGCACTGCACCACATCCAGAATACCGCACCCGGACCACCACTGGTCAAAGCAGCGGCAACACCGGCGATATTCCCGGTCCCAAGTGTCCCGGCAAGCGCCGCAGCAGAAGCAGAAAACGAGGAAATCCCTTTTTCTGTGGAAAGCCTCTTACCCTTATCACTGGCAGCGGCTCCGGCAAAAAAACGCCGTAGTGAATAGAACAGCTTTTTCTGCGGGAAAAAGCGCAGATAAACAGTCATATACCCGCCACTCACGGCAATCGATATGCCAAACAGGGTGAGCAGCAGGTTTTCAGCAGAAATCAGGATGTTCAAAAACGCAAGCCTCCTTTTGGAGTCATCTGGTAATGGAATTTGAACATCCTTTTTCTTTCAATCAGGTATTATGGTCAGAAACGTGGAATTTTTTCAGGTTGCCAATCTTCTGACGGCGTTCTTCCAGTACTGCCTGCACATCTTCCAGCGGCAGTCCACGCTCAGCCATCAGGACAAGCACATGATAAACCAGATCGCTGATTTCATTTTTCAGTTCGTCATTATCCTGATTCTTGGCAGCGATAATCATTTCCGAGCATTCCTCGCCGCACTTTTTCAGAATCTTATCCAGACCTTTCTCAAACAGATAGCAGGTATAGGAACCTTCCTGCGGATTATTCTGGCGACCTTTGACAACTTCATACAGCCCAGCAAGGGTATCATTCATCATTCCTGATCTTCCTTTCCATCATTTTCATCCCAGATTTTACGGAAAAAGCAGCTGTAGCTGCCGGTATGGCAGGCATTGCCCGTCTGATGGACACGCACAAGCAGCGTATCATTATCACAGTCGGCTGTAATCGAAACAACCTTTTGCAGATGTCCGCTGGTCGCGCCTTTATTCCAGAGTTCCCCTCTCGAACGGCTCCAGAACCAGGTGTATCCGGTTTCCATCGTCAGCCGCAGGCTTTCCCGGTTCATATATGCCAGCATCAGCACCGTGTCGTTTGAATCCTCCACGACTATCGCCGGAATGAGGTCTGACTTTACAAAATACGGTTCAAGATCCATATTTATAACCATCCTTTCTGTTCCCGCTTACAGCCGCACCGGAATATTATGCGCGTGCAGATGCTCTTTAACTTCACCGACCGTCAGCTCACGGTAATGGAACAGTGAAGCGGCAAGCGCAGCATCCGCTCCGGTCTTTTCAAACACTTCCGAAAAATGGTCAAGCGTTCCGCATCCGCCCGAAGCAATTACCGGAACATTGACAACCTCGCAGACTGCATTCAGAAGCGGCAGGTCAAATCCCGCCTTGGTTCCGTCCGCATCCATCGAGGTCAACAAGATTTCACCAGCACCCAGTTCACAGGCACGTTTTGCCCACCAGATTGCGTCAATTCCGGTGTCTTTTCGTCCGCCTGCTACATAGGCGTGCCAGCTGCCGTCCTCCTTCTTCCGTGCGTCAATCGCGACAACCACACACTGACTGCCGAATTTATCGGCTGCCTGTGCAATCAGCTCAGGGTTTTTGAGCGCAGCGGAATTGACACTGACCTTATCAGCGCCTGCACGAAGCATTGTCGCAAAGTCCTCTATCGTCGAAATACCACCGCCGACGGTCAGCGGAACAAATACCTTTTCTGCTGTTCTGCGGACAACATCTGCCATCGTTTTACGGTGTTCGTGGGTAGCGGTGATATCCAGAAAGACAATCTCGTCTGCACCCTGACGGTTGTACTCCTCAGCACATTCGACCGGATCGCCGACTTCACGGATACCGACAAAGTTGATTCCCTTGACGACCTTCCCATCCCGGACGTCCAGACAGGGGATGATTCTTTTATCCAGCATTCCCGCTCACTCCTTTGCAACCGACAGTGCTTCTTTCAAAGACAGGGTTCCCTGATAAATCGATTTGCCGCAGATGGCACCATACAGTCCCAGTTTTTTTAGGGCATGGATATCCTCAATCGAGGAAATACCGCCGCTTGCAATGATGTTGCACCCGGCTGCTTCGTTAATCTGAGAAAGCTGGTCAAGATTGGGGCCTGTAAGAGTTCCATCCTTGGAAATGTCGGTATAAATAATGGTTTGGACGCCGACTTCTGTCATCGCACGGGCCAGGTCAAGGTAGTTTACCTCACTCTTTCCCAGCCAGCCATCAACCGCGACCATCCCGTCACGGGCATCAATTCCGACTGCAATCCGCTCGCCGTATTCCCGAACAGCAATCCGGACAACCTCCGGCTTTTTGACTGCAACCGACCCCAAAATGACACGGGCAATCCCATGAGAAAGATAATATTCCACCGTCTCAAGGTCACGGATACCGCCGCCAACCTCTACTTTCAGCCGGGTTCTGGCAGCGATTTCCAGAAAAACCGGCCGGTTTTTCGGAACCGCGTCCTTTGCACCATCCAGATCGACCATGTGCAGCCACTCGGCGCCGTCACGCTCAAAAGATCGTGCCGTTTCCAACGGATTTTCTGCAACTTTATGTACAGTATCAAAATCACCTTTGACCAGACGGACACAGTTGCCATCCTTGATATCGATTGCGGGAAGAATAATCATCTTGTCAGCCCTCCAAAGTTTTTCAGAATTGTAAGACCGGTTTCTCCGCTCTTTTCCGGATGGAACTGTGCGCCGAATACTGTCCCCTTTTCGGTAAGGGCAGGAATTTTGACGCCATAGTCACAGTATGCCGTGACGTTTTCCGGTTCGGTACAGGCCATATAAGAATGCACAAAGTAAACGCTGCTTCCTTCCGGCACGCCGGCAAGCAGAGGACTCTGTCCGTTCAGTTCCAGATGGTTCCAGCCCATATGCGGGATTTTATACGGACAGACGATCTTCTCTACCCGACCCGGTATCAGTCCGAGTCCGGAAGTTGTCGTAAACTCGTCGCTCTCGTCAAACAGCATCTGCATTCCAAGGCAGATTCCCAAAAATGGCTTTTTGACCGCTTCTTCCCGGATCACTTCAGTCAGCCCGGCTTCCCTCAGCATCCGCATTGCGTCGGGAAACGCGCCAACTCCCGGAAGAATCAGTCCGTCCGCCTTCCGGATTTCGGATGCGTCACGGGTAATCTGGTTCTCCAGTCCGAGAAAACGCAGGGCATTCTGGACGCTGAAAAGGTTGCCCGCGCCGTAGTCAATGATTGCGATCATGGTCTCCCTCTCCCTTCTGACTGTCAGAAGTCATATTTTTCTGCGGCCGTTTACAGTACCCCTTTGGTACTCAAAACAGCGCCGTCTTTCGGGCGGACAGCCGCTTTCAGGCTGTGCGCCAGGGCTTTGAAAACCGCTTCCGCCTTGTGGTGATCGTTTTTACCGTACAGCACTCGAGCATGAAGGGTAATTCCGGCGTTATAAGCAAAGCTCCTGAAAAATTCTTCCGCCATCTGGGTATCAAATTCGCCGATCATATCCGAAGTAAAGGTGCAGTCCCATACCAGGTAAGGCCGGTTGCTGATATCCAGCGATACAAACCCGAGCGCTTCATCCATCGGGATATAGAAACTGCCGTACCGTTCAATCGGACCAGACGCGGACAGCGCCTGCTTAAACGCTGTCCCCAGTACAATGCCGGTATCCTCAATCGTATGATGGCAGTCGACCTCAAGGTCACCATCCACCTGAATTGTAAAATCAAATCCGCCGTGAACACAAAGAGCGGTCAGCATGTGGTCAAAAAAACCGATTCCGGTATGGATATTCGTCTGTCCGGTTCCGTCAAGGTTGACATAAACCGAAATATCGGTTTCCTTCGTCTTACGGGTTATCGTCGCTTCGCGCATCGCTCACCCCTCCTTTACCGGCATTGATGCCAGAATCTTTGCAAGGCTTTCCAGCAGTATCCGGTTTTCCTCAGGAGAACCGGTGCTGATGCGCAGATATCCCGGGAATTTGCGGACAGCGATCTGACAGTCTTTCAGTGCGTCCTGAATCTCAGACGCGAAAAGAGTACGGATGAGAACAAAGTTGGTGACACTCGGATATACCTGCTGGAAAACTGCCGGGAACTGCTGGGACAACTGATTCAGACCATCTTGCAGCTCGATACGTCCCGCAATCAGCTTTTCCGCGCAATCGTGCAGATAATCCGGTTCGGACAGCACCGCGGCCGCAACCGTCTGAGGCATCAGTCCAACATTGTATGGAGACTTGACCGCACGCAATGCACGGGTCAGTGTCTTTCCGGCAACCGCAAACCCGACCCGCAGACCGGCAAGACCAAGCGCCTTGGAACAGGTTTTTAAAATCACCAGATTGTCATACTGGTCAATCTCCGGCAACAGACTCTGATCCCAGAAATCCATATACGCTTCATCCAGTACAATCAGTGCGTCGGTTCCTTCAACCAGTTTCCGTACCTCTTCCCGAGTGATACCACGTCCGGTCGGGTTGCAGGGATTGGAAAAAATCATCATTTTAATGCCGTGTTCCCGAATCATGGCAAGGCTGCGGTCAACATCCAGCCGGAAGTCTTCTTCCTTTGGCTGTACAAAAACCGGATGCTCGCTGAGTGCGCCATAAAAAGCATACATCGAAAAATCGTCCGATACCGTCAGAACCGGGTCATCTTTTTGCAGCATACAGCCATTGAGAATCGAAATCAACTCGTCTGAGCCATCCCCAACCGTCAGATAATCGGGCGAAATCCCATAAACCGCCGCGTAGGTTTTACACAGTTCATCGGCTACCGGATCGGGATACCGGTTGAAATCCAGCTGGGAAACCAGCTTTCCAATCTTTTCCCGGATGGCTGGCGTCAGCGAAAGATAGCTTTCGTTGGCGTCCAGACGGATTTTATAGTCACCCTGAATAGGTTCGTAGGGTTCCAGATTGCGCACCTTGTCGGATAAAATATAGCCCATGTCCTCTCCCTCCTGTTTGTCGATTATGATACCGCTTCAGCTTCTCGATTCAGGGAAACGGACTTCAATCGAATTGGCGTGTGCGGTGAGTCCTTCTTTTTTAGCCAGCAGGATAATATCCTCGTGTGCCTCTTCAAGCGCCTCACGGGTATAATAAATATAGCTGGATTTCTTGACAAACGCATCAACCGACAGTGGCGAGAAAAACCGCGCGGTTCCGCTGGTCGGCAGAACATGGTTCGGGCCTGCGTAATAGTCACCCAGAGGTTCAGGAGCGTAATGTCCAAGGAAAATGGAACCGGCATTGTCCAGCCGTCCCAGATACAGGAAAGGATTGTCCACAGCAACTTCCAGATGCTCAGGCGCAACCTGGTTTGCAAGGTCGATTGCCTTATCCATGTTATCACAGATGATGATGCCGCCAAAATTGGTCAGCGACTCTTCGATAATCTCTTTACGGGAAAGATATGCCATCTGGCGTTCAAGCTCAGCAGCAGTTTCCTTTGCAAGCCGTTCACTGGTGGTAATCAGTATCGCCGATGCAAGACGGTCGTGTTCTGCCTGGCTCATCAGGTCAGCTGCAACATATTTTGCATCCGCTGAATCGTCTGCCAGCACCAGAATCTCACTCGGGCCGGCAATCATGTCAATATCAACGGTACCATACAGCAGCTTTTTAGCCGTCGCAACAAAGATATTGCCAGGGCCGACGATCTTGTCCACCTGCGGAACAGTCTCGGTTCCGTAAGCGAGAGCCGCGACTGCCTGTGCGCCGCCCATCAGGAAGACTCTATCCACACCGCAGATAGAAGCAGCGACCAGAATATCGGGGTTCGCCTTACCGTTTTTCAGAGGCGGCGTGACCATGATAATCTCCTCAACGCCGGCAATTTTCGCCGGAATCGCGTTCATCAGGACAGAAGACGGATAAGCTGCTGTGCCGCCGGGTACATACAGGCCGACACGGTGCAGACCGCGAATCCGCTGACCGAGAATGACGCCATTGGGTTTGGCATCGATAAAGGACTGATGTTTCTGACGGTTGTGGAATTCAACGATATTTGCCTGTGCATTCAGCAGTGCTTCAACAAAATCCGGGTCTGCTTCCGACAGTGCGTCGTTGATCTCATCCCGGCTGACTTCAAAGCTCTCGGGAAGTTTGCCGTCAAATTTCAGGGTATAATCCCGGACAGCCGCGTCTCCTTCGTTGCGTACCCGCTCAAGTATCTGGCTGACCGACTCGGTGACCTTTTTATCGACTTCGGTGCTGCGCTGACGCAGAGAAGAAAGAAGCTGCTGCTCGGCAGTGCCGTCTGCAAGTACAATCGGAATCATCTCATAAAACCCCTTTTCGGTTTATTTCAGCCGCATCTCGCGGGCTGCATGCTGGATAGCATTAATCAGCGGCTCCAGCTCTTTTTTTCTCATTTTAAGGCTCGCAGGATTGACAATCAGCCGGGCCGAAACCGCCGCGACATCTTCCTGTACCTCCAATCCGTTTTCACGCAGTGTCGTGCCGGTTTCGACAATATCGACAATACCGTCCGACAGCTCAAGGAGCGGTGCCAGTTCCACCGAACCTTCTATTTTAATAACACGGACGTCCATCGACTTGTCAGCAAAATAGTTACGGGCAACGTTCGGATACTTGGTTGCAACCGTCTTTTCAGAATAGCCGCTGTAAAAGTCGGTTCCCTTTTTAACCGCCAGCGCAAACCGGCAGCGTCCGAATTCCAGATCGGCAACCTCAAAGAAGCTGCCGCCATGCTCCATAATCGTATCCTTTCCGACAACGCCGACATCACAGACACCATGTTCCACATATGTAATGACATCGGCAGCCTTTGCCAGAACAACTTCCAATTCTGCACCGGGAATATCCAGAATCAGTTTTCTTCCCTTACTGCGCAGCATCGAAACATCATATCCCAGATGTTCCAGCACATCAACCGTCCGGTTTTCCAGCCGTCCTTTGGTCAGGGCAATTCGGATTTTTCTCATACCCGCACCTCCACAATGTCTTCTCCGACAAAATAAAGAGTCGGGATACCTTTACCAGCCGCATAGGTTTTCGCTTCATCCGAGGTTTCACAGATACAGAATTCCGCCTGGAAGCCCATCGAAATCAGCTTCTGAATTTCCTTCATCGCCTTGACCTCAAATCCCGGATACGGGAATACCAGCACATCTGGCAGCATCTGGAAACTCATCTCTCTCCGGACAACCCGTGCAACCGCGTCCACATCAATTCCAAATCCGATTGCAGGCAAATCCATCCCGTAATCAGAAAGCAGCGTATCATACCGACCACCGGTCAGCACGGTATCACCGATACCCTCAGTGTACCCCTGAAAAACAATACCGGTGTAATATTCATTCCGTCCGACGATTCCCAGGTCAAGCGAGATATGACGGTCAGCGCCCAGTTCCTTCAAATCCGCCAGCAGTGAACGCAGATAATCCACAACGCGGTTAATCTCTTCATCATCCACCAGCGTTTTCAGCTCATCCAGAACCTCTTCACCGCCAAACAGTGCAGGCAATCGCTTGAGAGCCGCTGCTGTCTGCATATCCTTCATCCGGTCCATCTGGTCATTCAGTGCGGGATAGTTTTTGGTCATAATCAGTTCCCGTAGCTGTTCTTTATGACGGGCATCCAGTTTAAGACGGGCGGTCAGCGCGTTGAAAACCCCAATATGCCCAATCTCAATCCGGTAATTATTCAGACCACAGCTTTCCATCGAACGAATCGCCAGATCAAGCGCTTCCAGATCTGCCCTTCTGCCGCCGACGCCGATGACCTCGATACCAATCTGGTCAACTTCATCTGAGTGGCCGCTGTCGGCAGGATTGATGCGGTAAGCATTCTGGTTATAGTACAGCCGCAGCGGCAGCGGATGATCCCGCAGCCGGGTACAGGCCAGACGGGCAATCGGCATGGTCAAATCCGGTTTGACCGCCATCAGCCGCCCTTTCATATCCACCAGCTTATACATATTTTCCTGCGGAATCCCGTGATTCTCCGGGCTGAAAACATCGTAAAATTCCAGCGCCGGAGTAATAACCTCAGAAAAACCGCGCGGTACCAATACGTCTTTTATCTTACTTTCTACCAGATGACGGGAAATACAGTCTTCAAACAGCAGATCCCGTGTACCTTCCGGTGTAATCAGTCGGTTTTGGTTCATTTGCCAGTCACTCCCATACCTCTCTGCGGCAGATGTTGCAGAGCTACTTTAACTTGCTAATATGTTAGCATGATAGCATTTAAAAGTCAAGTGATTCTCACCTAACCAGGATATTCCTGTCGGTTTATCCAAAATCAAACAGTGTCATCTGGCTGGTTTTGGGTATACCTTTCAATGCTCCTGCGTTGTCGAGAATCTCAATAACCGCTTTGGAGACGCCAGAACGGCTCTGAATCTCTTCAACTGAGATAAAACTGCCTTCCGCGGCTGCCTGTTCGAGCGCATTCGCCGCCGCTTCGCCCAGTCCTTTCAGAGCTGTAAAGGGCAGACGAATCTTTCCATCTTCAATCTGATAGACCGTCGCTTTGGACTTGTACAGGTCGACCGGCAGGAAGGAATATCCACGGCAGAGCATCTCATTGATAATCAGCAGTGTATCATGTACGTCATCTTCCTTGGCACTGCGGTCATCCATTTCCCGCAGAGCAATCAGCCGCTTACGGGTTGCCTCTTTACCAGCAACCGCAACGTCTGCTTCCAGGTCACCGCCGCGTACCGTAAAGAACGATGCGTAGTATTCCAGCGGATAATAAACCTTGTACCATGCAAGCCGAATCGCCGCGATGACGTAAGCCGCCGCGTGCGCCTTCGGGAACATATACTTGATCTTCAGGCAGGAATCAATATACCATTCCGGTACGCCATGATCCCGCATATCCTGTTTCATTTCCTCGGTCAGCAGCTTGGGAGCTTTACCCTTTCGGGTAATCTCCATGATCTTAAACGCCAGCTTTGGCTCCAGTCCCTTATGCAGCAGGTAGGTCATGATCGAGTCACGGCAGCCGATAACCTCCGAAATGGTACAGGTGCCGTCTTTAATCAGTTCCTGCGCGTTACCCAGCCAGACGTCGGTTCCGTGCGACAGACCCGATATCTGGAGCAAATCGGAAAACTTGGTCGGGTGACACTGCAAAAGCATCCCACGGACAAACGGCGTTCCCATCTCAGGCAGAGACAGGGTTCCGGTTTCCGAGAAAATCTCTTCCGGTGTAACGCCGAGCGCCTCGGTGGAATAAAAGAGCGAGTAAATCTTCGGATCACTCATGGTGATCTGCATGACCTTAATGCCGGTGTTATCCTCGATATGCTTATACAGGGTCGGAACTTCGTGTCCCAGTTCATCCAGCTTGAGGATGGTATCATGCAGTGAATGGAAGTCAAAGTGGGTGGTCAGAATATCACTGTCCGCCTTATCAGCAGGATGCTGAATCGGCGTAAAATCATATACATCATAGTCAGACGGGATAACGACCATGCCGCCCGGATGCTGACCAGTCGTCCGCTTGACGCCTTCGCATCCTTTGGCAAGACGCAGTTCCTCCGCCTTGTGGGCGACTTTGCCGCGTTCCTGCAAATAGTTCAGCGCGTAACCAAACGCCGTCTTCTCTGCAACAGTCGAAATTGTACCCGCCTTGAAGACGTGATCGGAACCGAACAGTTCTTCGGTGTACCGATGGACATACGACTGATACTCACTTGAGAAGTTCAAGTCGATATCAGGCTCCTTATCGCCGTCAAATCCCAGGAAGGTTTCAAACGGGATGTCATGTCCGTCCTGGTTCATCCGGGTACCGCATGCCGGGCAGTCCTTTGCAGGCAGGTCAAAACCGGAACCACAGCTGCCGTCGGTGATAAATTCGCTGTGCTTGCACTTCGGGCATACATAGTGCGGTACCAGCGGATTAACTTCCGAAATACCGGCCATATGCGCGACGAACGACGAACCAACCGAACCACGCGAACCAACCAGATAACCATGCTGTTCAGAATAATAAACCAGCTTCTGCGCAATCATGTACAAGACCGCGAACCCGTGCCGGATAATCGAATCCAGTTCCCTTTCCAGCCGCTTTGCAACCAGTTCGGGCACCGGGTCACCGTAAATTTCCTTTGCACGCGCCCAGGTAATCCGCTGCAGGTCTTCTTCAGAACCGGCGATACTGGGCGGATAAGTTCCTTTAGGAATCGGGCGGATATCATCCTCGATCATATCGGCGATCTTGTTAGGGTTGGTGACAACTACCTCATACGCCTTATCGGGGCCGAGATAAGAAAATTCATCCAGCATTTCATTGGTCGTGCGGAAATACAGAGGTGCCTGATTATCGGCATCCTTGAATTTCATACCGGCAAGCAGAATGGTACGGAAAATCGCGTCTTCCGGTTTCATAAAGTGAACGTCACCAGTCG
>DVLW01000153.1 GCA_018715285.1 Candidatus Faecivivens stercoripullorum
ATTCGTACCTATGTTTTTGGTGAAAATGAAGCTCTGTCGTAACTGGCAGAGTTTTGGCAGGTGCCTTGTGCTCGTGAACAGAATCTAATAAAAGAGGAGTATGATTGTGATGCTTGAAAAACTGAAAGAAGAAGTATGTAAGGCAAACCTTCTGTTGCCTGCACATGGACTGGTAACCTTTACATGGGGCAATGTCAGCGGCATTGACCGTGAACAGGGACTGGTTGTCATCAAGCCGTCCGGAGTAGATTATGACGGGATGAAACCTTCGGATATGGTAGTTATCGATCTTGCGACCGGAAAGACGGTTGAAGGTGATCTGAACCCCTCATCGGATACCCCGACCCATCTGGAACTGTATCGTAATTTCCCGAATATCAAGGGTGTTGTCCATACCCATTCCCGTTGGGCAACGATTTTTGCCCAGTCGCTGCGGGGAATCCCGGCTTATGGTACAACACAGGGAGATTATTTTTATGGTGAGATTCCCTGTACCCGCCTGATGACCGCAGAAGAAATCGGTGGGGAATATGAGCTGAATACCGGCAAAGTGATTGTCGAGACCTTTGCAGGACGTAATCCCGACGATATGCCGGCGGTACTGGTTGCAAGCCATGGCCCGTTTACCTGGGGCAGTTCGCCGGAGAATGCGGTACATAACGCCGTGGTGCTGGAAGAAGTCGCAATGATGGCGCTGCATACCGAAATGTTGGGTAACCGTAAGCCGATGCAGCAGGAGCTTCTGGATAAGCATTATCTGCGTAAACACGGTGCAAACGCCTATTACGGACAGAAAAAATAACCTTCGATATAGTCATAAAGACAGGAGCACCTGCCATTTATCTGAAATTCAGATAAATGGCAGGTGCTTTGCTGTTGATTATGCCGGATAAACGCTTGCTATTTTTGGCGTGTTCAGTTATACTGATAATATAGCGCAGTGCGCAGACTTTAAAGCAAAGGAAGAGAGATTATGAAAACGTTCGATCAGGAATATATGTTGACCCAGCTGAAAAATCTGTTGGCAATCGACTCCACTTCCGGACAGTACCGGGAGATTCAGGACTACGTTGCTGCGGAGATGCAGCGGATGGGATACCAGCCGCAGACCCTGAGAAAAGGCGGTATCTGGTGTGACCTCGGCGGCGAAGGCAATAGTCTGTGCCTGCTGTCTCATCTGGATGATATTGGACTGATGGTGCGGCATATCTTCCCGAACGGTACCCTCAAGGTCGTACCGGTTGGTGGACTGCGTGCCTGTGCGGCTGAACATGAGAATGTTCGGGTATATTCCCGTAAAGGGGTTTATTCGGGTACGGTACAGCGGATTCAGTCCTGTGTCCATGTAACACCTGCGGATGTGTATAATGCTGCTGCCGACTATGATAAAAATATCTGCATTGTACTGGATGAGGATGTCCATTCGGCAGAGGATACAAGAGCACTTGGTATCCGCACCGGTGATCTGATTGCACTTGACCCGCATTTTACAATGGCAGGCGGATTTATCAAGTCCCGCTTTATCGATGACAAGGCATGCTCGGCAGTACTGCTGACCCTGATGAAATACATGTCGGATAACAAGATTACACCTTCCCGTAATATCACCGCATATTTCACTTTCTATGAGGAGATTCTGCACGGCGGCAGCTGGATTCCGCCTCAGACCGAAGACCTGATTGCACTGGATATCGCACCGGTCGGACCGGAACAGACTTCCGATGAACATAAAGCAACGATTTTTGCCAAGGATTCCCGTTTCCCGTATCATCTGGAACTGACTCGTGAGCTGATTGATGCTGCTGAGCGGGCAGGTATCAATTATGAGATGGATGTATTTACTCCCGGATATGGCACCGACTGTGACCCTGCTTTGCAGGCTGGATATGATGTCCGTCATGCAGCAATTGGTCATGGCTGTCTTGCTTCTCATGGTTACGAGCGGACGCATATTGACTCGCTGCGGGAAATGTATGGGCTGATGAAGGCCTACGCTCTTGGCGAATAAAGGAGCAGGCAATGATCGGAAAAGAGGAATTTATCGCACTGTATCAGCAGAAAATTACCCGCAGAGGTGCTGACCGGCTGCTGGAATGGATGGAAAAAGCGGACTTTTTTACCGCACCGGCTTCCACACGGTTTCACCTTGCCTGTGCAGGCGGACTGATGCAGCACAGTGTCCATGTCTACCAGCGGCTGGAAAAACTCTGTGCAGCAGAATATCCTGACCAGTGCCCCTATTCGGAAGAGACAATTGCAGTAACCGGTTTGCTGCATGATCTGTGCAAGGTTAATTTTTACAAGGAAGATACCCGGAATGTCAAGGAAAACGGCGTCTGGGTGCAAAAGCCGTATTATACTGTAGATGAACAGATTCCCTATGGACATGGGGAAAAGAGCGTATTTATCATTGAGCGGTTTGTCCGTCTGTCGCTGGAAGAGGCGATTGCGATACGCTTTCATATGGGCGGTTTTGACGCAAAGCCGGGTGATAACAGTGTATCGGCAGCGTTTGAAAAGGTACCGCTGGCACTGCTTTTGCATCTGGCGGATTTGCAGGCAAGTTATCTGGATGAAGCTAGGGAATAACCGATAAAAAACAAACCGACCGGTATTTCCGGTCGGTTTGTAAAGTGGAAATGGAGATTATTTGTTTTCTGCCAGCCATGCGTCCAGCTGTTCCTGCTTGGCTGCGATGATATCTTCGAGGCCTGCGGCATAGAGCTTGTCGTTGAACTCTTTGATGGAAGCATCCAGATCGGAGACAGCGCCGTATGCCAGAGGTTTCTGGTATTCGCTTTCGACCGAGGTGCACTGTGCAATCTGGTCGGTAACGACGGTTGCATCAAAACCAAAGCCGTAAGCGACAGACTTCATCATGCTGTCATTATATTCGCGGTACTGATCCCAGATATCGACGGGGTTGCCAGCCCATGCATGGCCGACAAACTGGTTAGGAAGTCCCCAACCGTAGTCATTGTGGGTAGCAACGTTGGTTGCATCGATTCCTTCGGGATAGGTAGCCTGGCCATTTTCATCCTCGATCCAGTCTTCACCTTCAACGCCCCAGTTAATCAGGTCGTTGAAATCGCCGTTGGTATAGGCAAAGTTCATAAATTCAGCTGCTTTGACCGGATCTTCAGCAGCGCTGGACAGGCAGTAGCTGAGCGAACTGATGGAAGCGTTGGATTTGATACCGTTTTCGCTGAGCTCGATGACTTCGGTTTCATAGCCGGTCTGTGCGAGCTTTTCAACGTTGGTATTGGGTTTGTAGTAGGTGATGAAAGAGAAGAGGTTGCCGGCTTTCATCAGGACCTCACCGCTGTCGGTGGTCGTTGCGATGTCAGCAGAGGTATATCCTGCGTCAAACCAGCGTTTTTGGATGGAGCAGAAGTCGTAATACTGCTGAGATTCATACCAGTTGGTAACGGTGGTATCAGTTGCGTAATTGCCAAGGACACCGAAGTTGTTGCCAAGGCCATCATACCAGGAAGAACCCTGTGTTGCCAGTGCACCGCCGCCGACCGCTGTTACGCCGGGATAGTTTTCCTTAACGTCAGCAAAAAGTTTATCCAGCTGTTCAAAGGTGGAAATATCATCAGCGGTAACAGAGAAGTCATCGACAGAGTATCCAAGTTCATCAAAGATATCTTTTCTGACAACCAGACCGCAGGGGTAGCCCCATTCCTTCATCTCGGTGAAACCGCACAGGAATCCGCCGATATCACCTGCGTAGTAAGCGTCGCCCATCTGTTCTTTAACACCAGTCAGCTGATCTTCGTAATCATACAGGTTGAGCAGATAGCCG
>DVLW01000154.1 GCA_018715285.1 Candidatus Faecivivens stercoripullorum
ATTACTGCAGGCGATTTCAGAAATGGTTTGACTTTCGATATGGATGGACAGGTTATGCAGGTTATCGAATTCCAGCATGTCAAACCTGGTAAGGGCGCGGCATTTGTCCGTACCAAACTCAAAAATGTTATCTCCGGTGCTGTCACCGAGACTACCTTTAACCCGACCGCAAAATTCCAGGAAGCGTATGTTGAGCGCAAAGATATGGAATACCTGTACGAGGATGGCGGTCTGTACTACTTCATGGACCCTGAAACCTATGAGCAGCTTCCGATCGCTGGCAGCGTCATGAACGATTCCTTCAAGTTCGTTAAGGAAAACATGGTCTGCAAGGTTCTGTCCTATAAGGGCAACGTCTTCGGCGTTGAAGCTCCTAACTTTGTTGAGCTGCAGGTCACCAAGACCGATCCTGGTTTCAAGGGCAACACCGCTACCAACGCTACCAAGCCCGCAACACTGGAGACCGGCGCTGAGATCAAAGTTCCGCTGTTCATCGATGAAGGCGAAATGATCAAGATCGATACCAGAACCGGCGAATATCTCTCCAGAGCTTAATTGTTGTTTGCAGGAATAAACGGCAGAATTTATTTACGAGTAACCGCATAATATGGACGAGAGTATAATCGTACCATTGCGGGGGAGGTTTCAACATGGAACTGATGGAAAAAGTTGCTTATCTGAAGGGTATGGTTGACATGGCGGAGTTTGATCCTGCCGCTAAGGAAACCAAGGTTCTCCGTGCGTTGATTGACGCGGTTGACGAGATGGCACAGACGGTTGCTGAGCTGGTAGAAGCAAACTCCCAGATGTGCGAAGTCATTGAGTCTCTGGATGAAGATCTGACCGAAGTCGAAAACGATCTTTATGGCGAAGACGACGAAGACGAGGACGATTACGACTATGATGAGGACGACGACAGTGAAGAGGAAGATATCTATGAGGTAACCTGCCCTTCCTGCGGTGAGACCTTTGATGTCGACGAGGCCATGCTCGATGAAGGCGAGATCAACTGTCCTGCCTGCGGCGAGCTGCTCGAGTTTGATCTGCAGATCGAAGATCCGCCTGCTGAAGAAGCAGAGGATGCGACTGTAACAGACTGATTTTTGTTTGCTCCGGGATGGAAGAGATTCTGTCCCTGTGGTAAAACTTCATACGTTGTTTCGGGGCGGAGTGAAAATCTCCACCGGCAGTATAGTCTGCGAACGCCTTTTGGTGCCGATCCGGTGAAATTCCGGAACCGACGGTGAAAATCTGATATTGTTTTTGCAGACAAAAACAATACGGATTAAAGTCCGGATGAGAGAAACAGGTAAAGACTCGGAAGGGATTTTTTCCTTTTCGGATTTTTGTGTTACCATGAAAGCCCCAGCCTGAAAAGGCGGGGCTTTTATTGTTTTCCGGACAATGGCTGAAGTGTGGTTATTTATTTTTGTTGGACAGCAGACTGTCCGGAAAGGAAAATGTGTTATGGTTACACAGAGCAAGAGAAATTCACAGGTACGTGCAATGGTTATGACCGCTATACTGGCGGCAATGTCCTACATCCTGGCGATGATGTCGTTTTCGGTACCATTCATGCCCAGTTTTATCAAGCTGGATGTTTCGGAGCTGCCTGCACTGATTGGTTCGTTCAGTCTTGGGCCGGTGTATGGTGTACTGGTTTGTCTGATTAAGAATCTGCTGGGATTGATGAACAGCAGTACCAATGGTATTGGTGAACTTTCTAACTTTTTGCTGGGTGCAATGTTTGTTTTCCCGGCAGGACTGCTTTATCAGCGCAACAAAACCCGTAAAGGTGCCATTATCGGCAGCCTGATCGGTGCCGTCTGCATGGCAGTCGGTTCGGTATTTACCAATATCTTTCTGGTTTATCCGATTTACTATAATTTTATGGCGGAAGAAGCCATCCTTTCGGCTTACCAGCTGATTGTTCCCGCGATGAAGAGCGTAGAACAGTGCATTATCTGCTTTAACATGCCCTTTACCTTTATGAAGGCAATGCTCAGTGTACTGGTCTGCCTGCTGGTTTATAAACGGCTGTCTCCGGTTATCAAGGGAAGAGTATAATGAGACGGATATGACAGTTTCAGAGGTCAAACGAATGGTTTGGCCTCTTTTCTTTTGGGCAGAATACTGGTATAATAAATACAATCCGGGAATTTTTCCCGGTGGTTGGAATGTAGTTTTCTGTGTGATTTGGGGAGGAAAGTACTATGCCTTATATTCGTACCACAACCAATGTTTCCGTTTCAGACGATGCCGCATCCCGTATCCGTGAACAGCTGGGTGACGCTATTCAGCTGATTCCCGGTAAGAGTGAGCGCTGGTTGATGCTTGCGATGGAAGGGGACAAAAAGATGTATTTTGCCGGCTCGGATGAACCGCTTGCGATGGCAGAGGTCAGCCTTTTCGGCAGCGCGGACGGGAACTGCTATAATAAACTGACCGGTAAAATTACCGAGATTCTGTCGGATGTACTGTCCATTCCGGCTAATCGCATTTATGTACGATATTCCGAGACTGAATACTGGGGCTGGAACGGCGAAAACTTTTAATCGGAAAGGGTGAACGGATATGCCGATGATTGATCTGAGCACCAATGTCACGATTTCGGGAATGTCCCGATTGGAACTGGCGCGCGGACTGGGTGAAGCTATTGCCCTGATTCCCGGAAAGGATGAAGGACGGCTGATGCTGCGTATTTCGGGTAATAATGATATGTTCTTTAAGGGCAGAGACGATATCCCGATGGCTTATGTCCGTACCGATATCTATGCTCAGCTGCCGGATGCGGAATATCAGGCTTATGGGAATGCTGTGATGAAGCTGTTGGGAAGGGTTCTGGCGATACCGGCTGGAAATATCTATCTGACCATCCGGCAGATTCCCTGTTGGATCACAGGTGGAGAATAATATGGTTAAAATTGCGGTATGCGATGATTTACAGCAGGATCAGCAGCTGCTGGTCTCGTTGATTGAACAGCTGGACCCTTTTGACGGACAGTTTATTCTGGACCGGTTCAGCAGCGGAGAAGCGCTGCTTGCGTCTGAACGCCGTCCGTATGATATGGTGGTGCTGGATGTTCAGATGCCGGAGATGTCCGGTTACCGGACCGCGCAGCTTCTGCGGGAAACCGATACCAAAACGGTACTGGCTTTTCTGACCGGAGTGGCTGCTCCGACGGTTGAAGTCTTCAGGGTAACGCCATTCCGCTATCTGATGAAGCAGATGAGCCGGGAAGAATTGTCTCAGGAATTGGCCGCGTGCTTTCATGAGGTGGAGCGAACCAATCAGTATATAACCTTTCAGTCGGGCGGAGATCTGTTGAGACTGTCAGTTTCATCGATTCTGTACCTGGTGATTCAGGGAAGAAGCGTCGATGTCATTACCGATCAGGGGCGGTATAATCTCCGGCTGAAGATGGCGCAGCTTCAGGAAATGCTGGCTCCGCACGGGTTTGGATGCTGTCATAAAAGTTATCTGTGCAATTTTTCTCGTATCATTTCGGTCAGTTCCAATTCGGTGATTATGGAAAATGGCGATATCCTGCCGGTATCACAGCCCAAGGCAAAGAGCTTTAAAAGTGAGTTTCTGCATTTTGCCAAGACAACCGTCTGAGGAGTGAGACAGATGGAGGAATTGTTATACTGGATGCTGGCGGCGGCACCATCCAATATTTTTGTGCTGCTGATGATGGAAGACCTCTGTCATCGGACGCTGGTTCCGGTGGAAGAACGTGTGCGCAGCAGCCCATATCTGTATACAGCGGTTGGTGTGGTCATGACGGTGGCAGACCTGTTTCACAACAGCTTTGTCACAATGGCGGTAACGGCCGCATTTTTGGGCGGTCTGGTCGGGTGGCTGTATGAACGGGGAAAACCATATATCCGATTGATTATGGCAGGTGTATTCTGTTTGCTGATATCTGCTTCGGATATGGTTGGCTTTGGAATTTGGCTCTCTGGCCGGATGCTGGGATATAACGGAGGAAATCCGCTGGTATGTCAGGCGATTGGTGGACAGATCTTTTTACTGCTGGTATTTATCCTGATGAGATGGTATATCCGCGCGGCGGTCAATGTTTACCATGCCAATGAAAATACCTGGTTTTGGGTCTGTCTGATTGTACCCGCTGCCAGCCTGCCGACGATGGTTGTCTTCTGGCGGCTGGCAATGACAGGTCATTACAGCGATAAGCTGGATATGGCGATGATGCTTTGCTGTACGGCGCTGCTGTTTGGGTGTCAGGCATCTTTCCGGATGTTTGAGAACATCGCTTCCCAGATGGAGGTGACCCGTGAATATCAGGCAATCCGTCTGCGGCAAGAGATGGAAAAGCGGCATTATGACCTTGTGCAGCGTAAAAACGAACAGTATGCTTCAGCTGCGCATGACCTCAAACATCATCTCCGCTGCCTGTCCGATATGGCAAAGGCCGGTCAGCTGGAAAGTATCCGCAGCTATATTGCCGGAATGCAGACAGAAGAACAACGCCGCAGACAGGATGAATATCTGCGGATGTTTACACAGGATCGGGTACTGAACGTCATTTTGAGTGAAAAGGCCCGTCTGGCTGCTGATGAGGAAATCAAATTTTCTGCCGACCTGACAGCAGGTCTGGACTTTTTGGATTCTCTGGATAGCTGTGCATTGATGGGAAACCTTCTGGATAACGCGCTGGAAGGTGCGAGAACAACTCTTCCGGGCAAAGAACGGTTTATTCGGGTACAGATTCGGCCGTTCAATCAGGGATTTGTGCTTGTCCGCGTAGAAAACAGCTTTTCCGGTTTTCTGAGGGAAAAGAACGGACGATTGCTTTCGACCAAGGATGAAGGCGGACGCGGATACGGAATGCAGAGTATCGCGCAGATTGCCGAGAAAACTGGCGGCAGTATGGAATATGAAAGCCATGACGGGATTTTTACCGTCAATGTGCTGTTAAACCTGCTGCTCAGCGAAGAGAAATGAACTCAACCTTGAGGGAAAAATCCCAGTCCCCAAGCCGAATGCGAAGATAGTCCGGGCGAATATCACAGACAAGGGTTTCTCCTGCTGGCGGATTGGTAATCATCCGGCATCGGTAGCCGGTAACAGACCAGCCTGCCAGCAGCCCGGTCAGGGCAAGGGTAAGACCAAAAGACAGGATAAAAGTATGCAGTCGTCTGCCTGTATGGACAGGCTGGAGAAAAACGGACAGCTGGTTTTTGGAAAGACCGGCTGTCTTTTTTTGTTGGGCAGAATTCATTTTTGATAAGCTCCTTGATATTATTGACTGGTGAGCAGCGAGGCAAGGGAAGAACCAATCCAGTCTCCCGCCAGAAGTGCCTGTGCCAGTGTATTTCCATGTCCGCCGACTTCAATCAGCAGCGAACCGGTGGTAAGATTCTGATTGTATTTGCGGTAATCAAACAGGATGGGACGGGTAAACCCGGGATGGTCATCTTCCATCTGCTGCTGTAAGTCAATCGCAAAGGCAAGGTTTTTCTGCCATTCAGGGTAATCCATCGTTCCGTCGTCACATCCCGATATAATCATGACCTGGGCTGCGGTCCCTTCGTCTGTTTCAACAACAGGTGCTGTTACGGTATCGCCTGAGATGATGGCATCCCGGTGGATATCCAATACGACTTTGATGTCCGGATACTGGTCAAGGTAGCTCTGAACAGTTTCGGCGGAGCGTTCATAGGAACCGTTATAGGACGGATAGTCGTGCTGTGTGGTATCATGAATGACACCGATACCAGCCTGTTGAAGCCGGGCGGCAATGACACTTCCGACCGCAGCCATATTTTTTTCATTGTCGGTTGTACGGGTAGGCCAGGTGGTATCGTAAGTGTCACCGGTATAGGGCATATAACATTCAGTTGTATGGGTATGCATAATCAGTACTTCCACTTTGCCGTCAGCATCCAGTGTAAAAGCAGGGTCAGCGGCTTCGGCGTCCAGAACGATCTGATTTCCATAGTCGGTTACGTTCTTGACAAAACTGTTGCCGACCTGGACATAAACATCGGATGGCGATGCAGTATAGGTTTTGTGTACCAGAACCGCTTCATTTTCCGGCAGGATTTCCGGAGCAGTTTCCTGTTCGGCAGATTCCAGCAGTTCTTCCAGCTCAGGCAGCGGCTGGGTGGAAGGTTCGTCCGCGGAGGAAACTGTGCTTTCCTGATCGGAGATTGTTTCCGAATTTTGAGACACTTCGCTTGTGGTATCGCTCGATTCATCGGAATCTGACGGCTGTGCAGCGTCGGTATCCTGCTCATAGATGTTGTCCTGTCCGGAGATGGAGCTGTCTGTCTGCTGCTGGATGCGTCCCGAAAGCCCAGCTGACAGTTGTATCACCCGGTCAAATCCGGGTGTTTTGGGAAGCAGAAGGACTCCCGCAAGAAATGCCGCCAGAAAAGCAGTGGGCAGATGTCCGGTTAATCGGCTGGGTGGCGGCAAGGGTGTTTTCCTTCTCCAGAGGACAATGTGTCGGGAAGAACGTCTGTATGCCATGATCAAAATCCTTTCAGTCGGTTGGAAAAAGATTACTGCTTTTTCAGCATACGCAGGAAAGGATTGGTTTATACCCACAGAACAGTAAATAATGGGATGTCGGACTTTTGCGAGAAATGTCTGTATTGACGATGGGAGTATGTTTTGATATACTGGTAAAGTGAAAAAATATACAGGAGGCTTGCAGAGTGAAATGGCTTAGCAGTCTGGGACGGAACGCC
>DVLW01000155.1 GCA_018715285.1 Candidatus Faecivivens stercoripullorum
CGTCAGCCAATGTGCGGGATAGACGCAGCAGCGTTTATTGAAGAGAAAACAGGTGGACGGCTGCGGTTGGGGCCTGCCACACTATATACAATTCTCGGGAAGTTTGAGAAAGTTAAATATATCGAAGAAATTGAAGTCGAAGGACGCAAGCGTACCTATCGAATAACCGAAAAAGGTCGTGAAGCGTATCGGGAAGAAGTGGAGCGTCTGCGCCGTTGTATTGCAGATGCCGATAGTGAACCGCTGCATTAAGGAGGTCTGAGAAATGAAGATCGGAAAAAGAGTGTACCGGTTGGTGCCCTGTCCATGGTATGACGTGGAAGGCATCGAAAGCTGGCTGGAAAGCATGGCAAGGGAAGGATATTTCCTGCGGAAAGAAGCCTTTTTCAGCGGATTTACCAGCTTTGAACAGGGTGAACCCAAAACAGTCCGTTACCGTCTGGAAGCGGCTCAGCGAAGCACCAGCTTTTTCTCAGAATCAGGCGGTGAACCGGATGCAGAAGCGGTTGAAATGAGCGGAGAACTGGGATGGGAGTATCTGACAAAATGCGGCCAGTTTTTTGTCTATGCCTGTGACGACCCAAAAGCGCCTGAACTGAATACCGACCCATCTGTGCAGGCAATGGCGCTTTCGTATGTTCGGAAGGATGGGCGTGCTGGTGTGATTGTCAATCTGGTATGGCTTCTGGTATTGCTGGGGCTTACCTGGTATGGGCGATGCTGGCTGCTGCTGGCACTGCAATATGGCAGCTGGATGGTATTGCTGACGGCGGCGCTTATGATAGGGGAACTGGTTTTCGGTTTTAAAAGGGTACTGATGATTCGGCGCCTGCGGAAAAAACTGATGGAAGGAAACCAGCCTGACCGCAAAAAGGATTGGAAAAAACATGCCGCAGGTTACCGGGTTGGAAGTCTGCTGAGTGTGTTAGTGGCAGTGGTCTGGATTATCGGTGTGGGTGCATACTGGCTGAACAGTATAGATAATCCGAATGAGATACCAATTACTGAATATCAGGGAGAATTGCCCTATTTGCGGTTGTCTGATATTGGAGTAGAAGGCAGTTTTGAGCGGGATGAATGGATGGGACATACCAATAAAATCAAGGTATCTTCCGACTGGCTGGCAGAGACGGTGATTGAAAGTAACGAATACGGCGAGTTTACGATGGAGGACGGCCGTAGAATCGATTGTGCAATGTACGTTACTTATACCGATATGCGTACCGGTTGGCTGGCTCGTGAACTGGCAGAAGAATATCCGGTTAGCGGTAAGCGTGAGGTTAAAAAAGACCGGTTTCAGTTTTATGATCTTCCGTCTGCCGAAGAACTGGGTGTGGATATGGCCGTCGCATATTCCGCTTATCCAATGGGACACGCAGTCGTGCTGGTAAAGGGGAGCGAAGTCTGGCAGATTGATTTCATGCAGTTTCGGGAAGATATGCTTTCTCTTGATGAATGGGTCAGAATATTTGCTGCAAGTCTGAATAGCTGATGGTATATAAAAATGCGCGGAACCTGAATCAAAGGTTCCGCGCATTTGCGTATAAATATGTTATTTGCTCAGTAGCTTTTCGATTCTCTTTGCTGCCTTTTCGGTATTTTCATGGTCATTGAAGGCTGTCAGCCGGAAATATCCTTCTCCATTGGCACCAAATCCGGCACCAGGCGTACCGACAACACCGGCATTTTCCAGCAGGTAGTCAAAAAATTCCCAGCTCTTCATCCCATTCGGGCACTCCATCCAGATATAAGGGGAATTCTTGCCGCCGGTGTAACGGATTCCCAGACGGTCAAGGGTATCTGCAAGAATGCGGGCATTTTCCCTGTAATAATCGATATTGGCAAGTGTCTGACGGCGTCCTTCTTCTGAAAAGACGGCTGCTGCGCCTTTCTGGATGATGTAGGGGACACCATTGAATTTGGTGGTCTGACGTCTGAGCCAGAGTCCATTCAGTGCCACACCGCCGCGTACCAGTGCATCAGGAACAATGGTATAGCCGCAGCGGGTACCGGTAAATCCTGCCGTCTTGGAGAAGGAGCAGAATTCGATGGCGACCTCTTTTGCACCCTCTACCTCATAGATGGAGCGGGGCAGCGAAGGATCTGCGACAAAGCTCTCATATGCGGCATCAAAGAGAATAACCGCATCCCGTTTTTTGGCGTAGTCTACCCATGCTTTCAGTCCTGCATGATCGTATACCGCACCGGTCGGGTTATTGGGCGAGCAGATATAGATGATATCTGCGTCGGTGTTCTCATCCGGCAGCGGCAAAAATCCATTGGAAGCATCGGCATCTGCAAACACAACCTTGCGTCCGGCCATGATATTGGTATCGACATAGACCGGATATACCGGGTCAGGAATTAGGACCGTATTGTCTGCGTCAAACAGGTCGAGGATATTGCCGAGATCGGATTTTGCGCCGTCGCTGATAAAAATTTCATCCAGCGCAAGGGTAACACCCTTTTCAGCATAGTATCCGGCAATTTTTTCTTTCAGGAAATCATATCCCTGTTCCGGGCCATAGCCGTGAAAGGTTTCCTTGACGCCCATTTCTCTGCTGGCGCTCTCCAGCGCTTCCACAACTGCCGGACAAAGAGGAAGGGTTACATCACCGATGCCCAGTCGGATGATATCCACTTCCGGGTGCTGCTGCTGAAACTGTGCGACCTTTTTGCCGATCATGGTAAAAAGATAGCTCTTTTCGAGTTGCAGATAATGCTGATTGATTTTCATCTGGTTGTCCTCCTTGAAGTTTATAATTATTCCTTATGATGACCGCTCTGTAAGCGGCCTTTTCTCTATCTGTTATTTATTTGTTTTCTGCGTTTTTCAGGGAAGCCGCAATAAAGGCACGGAAAAGCGGATGTGCACGATTAGGTCTGGACTTAAACTCAGGATGGAACTGCACACCGATATAGAAATCCCGGTCGGTTAGTTCGACCGCTTCAACCAGACGTCCGTCAGGAGAGGTGCCTGAAAGATTTAAGCCCGCATCTTCCAGCTGTTTGCGGAACTGGTTGTTGAATTCATAGCGATGACGGTGACGTTCACCAATTTCTGCGCGGCCGTATGCCTCAAACATTTTGCTGCCGGCTTTAATGATGCAGGGATACCGGCCAAGACGCATGGTGCCGCCTTTGGGGAGATTGCCGTGCTGATCGGGCATCAGATCGATAACACCATAGGGGTTTTCCGGAGTAAACTCTTTGGAGTTTGCACCCGGCATACCTGCGACGTGACGGGCATATTCGATAACTGCAATCTGCATACCAAGGCAGATGCCAAAATAAGGAACCTTATTTTCACGGGCATATTTGCATGCGGAGATCATGCCTTCAATACCGCGGTCGCCAAATCCACCCGGTACAATGATGCCATCTGCATCTTTCAGCATTTCAGCAGCGTTTTCGTCGGTAATCATCTCCGAATCAACCCAGTCGATGGTGACCTTTGCACCGTTTTCATAGCCGGCATGGGAGAGCGACTCTGCAACCGACAGATAAGCGTCGTGCAGCTGGACATACTTACCGACCAGCGCAATTCTGACCGGTTTAACGGCATTGTTGATCCGTTCCAGCATGGCGGTCCATTCCGACAGATCGCAATGATCGACATGGATATTCATCTTACGGCAGACGATATCCGCCAGATGAGCTTCTTCCAGCATCATCGGTGCCTGATACAGAACCGGCAGCGTCCGGTTTTCAATAACGCAGTCTTTTTCAACGTTGCAGAACAGTGCAATCTTATCCTTGACACTCTGGTCAATCGGTTCGTCTACCCGGGCTACAATAATATCAGGGCTGACACCAAGTCCCTGCAACTCGCGAACCGAGTGCTGGGTCGGTTTGGTTTTATGCTCATTGGAACCCGAAATATACGGAACCAGGGTTACATGGATGAACAGGCAGTTTTCTCTGCCAACCTCATGCGATACCTGCCGGATGGCTTCCAGAAACGGCTGGGACTCAATATCGCCGGTTGTACCTCCGATTTCGGTGATGACGACATCGGCACTGGTCTTCTTGCCGACCGAGTAGATAAAGCTCTTGATTTCATTGGTGATATGAGGGATAACCTGTACTGTCGAACCCAGATATTCACCGGCACGTTCCTTATTCAGGACATTCCAGTAAACCTTACCGGTGGTCAGATTGGAAAAGCGGTTGAGGTCTTCGTCAATAAAGCGCTCATAATGGCCGAGGTCAAGGTCAGTTTCGGCACCGTCTTCGGTGACAAATACTTCGCCGTGCTGGTATGGGCTCATCGTTCCGGGGTCGACGTTGATATACGGGTCCAGTTTCTGTGCTGCAACGGTCAGCCCGCGGCATTTGAGCAGGCGTCCGAGTGATGCAGCTGTAATACCTTTTCCAAGTCCGGAAACAACGCCTCCGGTTACAAAAATATACTTCGTCATTTCAATCCTTCTCCTCTTTTTACTTTTTTATCTGTCTGGGCATCTTTTCAGATACCATAATCTGCAAGGTCGACGGTTCCAGTAAATGCAGTCGATGCAGGACCGGTCATATAAACCGTCTGATCGGTATACCGGATCGTCAGGTCACCGCCTCTCAGGTGAACCAGAATATCCTCATCTTTCGGGCAATACCCATTCAGTACTGCTGCGACTGCCGAAGCACAGGTCCCTGTTCCACAGGCCCAGGTTTCACCGCTGCCTCGTTCCCAAACCCGCATTTTCAGGGTATGGGAGTCAATTACCTGAACAAATTCAGTATTGACCCGCTGCGGGAAAAGGGAATGGTGCTCAAACGATGGTCCGATTTTTTCCAGTTCCAGCTCCATCGGGTCATGATCGATAAAAATTACCGCGTGCGGATTTCCCATCGATACACAAGTCATTCTGTATTCTGTTCCATCGACATTGATCGGGACGTTGATGGCTGTTTCACCCGGAAGGCTGACCGGAATTTCGTACGGTGTCAGGATGGCAGGTCCCATATCTACCCGTGCGGCAACAGCTTTTCCATCCTGAATGGTCATATCCAGAATTTTGACACCGCTCAGCGAGTCAATTTGCAGCTGGTTTTTTCTGGCAATGCCGCTGTCATAGACATATTTGCCTACGCAGCGGATACCGTTTCCGCACATCATTCCTTCACTGCCGTCCGCATTGAAAATCCGCATCTTTGCGTCGGCATGGTCGGACGGACAGACCAGAATGATTCCGTCTCCGCCAATGCCAAAATGGCGGTCGGACAGGGCAATGGCTGCCTTTTCAAAGTCAAATGCCGGTGTATGGAACATATCCACATAGATGTAGTCATTTCCGCAACCGTGCATTTTGGTAAAGTTGATTTTCATAATCCCATCTCCTTGATATCCGGGCAGAAGTATTTTTCCCCGCATAAGCGGGGAAAAATAACCATCATCATTCCGGAAAGTGCTTTCGGGCAATATATCTTTCTCTTTTTATTTTTATTATGCCCGATGGCTGTCCATCATATCAACAAATTCGTCAAACAGGAAGTTGGTATCATGCGGTCCGCCGCATGCTTCCGGATGGAACTGCACAGTGAAAGCAGGAATATCCAGATAACGGATACCTTCGCAGGTTCCGTCGTTGGCGTTTTCATAGCTCATCACACCATTGCTGGGCAGTGCGTTGATATCAACGGCATAGCCATGGTTCTGAGAGCTGACAAAAATACGGTCATTGGACAGGTTCTTAACCGGCTGGTTAGCGCCGCGGTGACCATATTTAAGTTTGACCGTTTTACCGCCCTCAGCCAGTGCGAGCAGCTGATGTCCCAGGCAGATACCAAAAATCGGGGTACCCGAATCGGCAACCTTTTTCAGTTCAGCAATGATACCGGTATTTTCTGCCGGGTCGCCAGGGCCGTTGGAGAGCATGACACCGTCCGGCTTCAGGGCAAGCAGTTCTTCTGCGGTGGTGCTGCCGGGAACAACGGTAACTTCGCATCCACGGTTGACCAGCTCACGTTCGATGTTCATCTTGGCACCAAAGTCCCACAGAACAACTTTGTATTTGATTTCATCAGGAGTCAGTACGTATTTTTCATTGGTGGAAACCGACTTGACAGCGTCTTTTACCAAATAAGAACGGATTTCTTCCATATCCGCTTCACTGGGGTCAGTTACAATCCGTCCGTTCATAACGCCATGTTCCCGGATAATACGGGTCAGCTGGCGGGTATCGATTCCGTACAAGCCGATGATACCGGACTTTTTCAGGTAGTCATCCAGCTTTCCTTCGCAGCGGAAGTTGGAAGGAGCATCGCATACCTCCCGGACAATGTAGCCTTTCAGGCAGGGACCGGTGCTTTCAAAGTCCTCAGGAATAACGCCGTAATTGCCGATCAGCGGAAAGGTCTGTACGACAATCTGGCCGTAGTAACTGGGATCGGTCAGTGTTTCCAGATAACCGGTCATTGCGGTGGTAAATACGACTTCTCCGGTTACGCAGCCTTCTGCGCCGAAGCTCTTGCCCTCAAATACTTTTCCGTTTTCCAGAATCAAATATGCGGTCTTGTCCATGATTTTGACCATTCCTTTCGCAATAGGGTGTATATACCTGTACGGAGAAATGATATCTTAAAAAGAGCTGATTTCTCCGGATGATATATCTTCAAATTGTGCTTTTGTGTGGCTGCTGCCAATGTCGACAGGGTACTCTCCTGTAAAACAGCCGGTACAGAAAGAGAGACCGCAGCCCGTACAGGCTTTTTTCAGCCCATCGATGCTGATATATCCGAGGCTGTCCGCGCCAATCTGGCGGCAGATCGCGTCCAGATCCAACTGGTTTGCGATCAGATTTTCCTCGCTGTCGATATCGGTGCCAAAGTGGCAGGTATGTTTGAAAGGCGGAGAGGAGATGCGCAGATGCACTTCACTTGCTCCGGCCTGTTTCAGGCTTTTGATAATTTTGGCGGAAGTTGTTCCCCGGACGATGGAGTCATCAACCAGTACAACCCGTTTCCCCTGAAGGTTTACTGCCAGAGGATTGAGCTTGAGCCGTACCGCCGCGTCTCGCTGCTGCTGGGATGGGAAAATAAAACTGCGCCCGATATACCGGTTTTTGACAAAACCGAACTGAAAGGGCAGTCCGCTTTCCTGCGCGTATCCCATCGCCGCTTCCAGCCCGGAATCGGGTACACCGCAGACAATATCCGCATCAACCGGATATTCCCTGGCCAGCTGGCGGCCCATAGCGATTCTGGCGTTATATACACTCAGGCCATCAATAACTGAGTCGGTACGGGCAAAGTAGACGTATTCAAAAATGCACAGCCCTTTTTTCTGATGCTCGATAACCATCCGGCTTTGTATACTGCCGTCTGCATTTATGATAATCATCTCGCCCGGTTTAATATCCCTTACAAAGGTAAATCCAGCGCTGTCCAGTCCACAGGATTCCGATGCAACCGCCCAGCCATGTTCGTTTTTCCCCAGGCACAGCGGTCTGAAACCTGCACCGTCTCGGAAAGCAATCAACTTGTTGCGGCTGGAAAGAACCACCAGCGAAAATGCGCCGCGCAGTTGTTTTGCAGCGTCAGCAACCGCATCTTCCACCGATTCTCCCCGCAGGGCTTCCCAGCCAATCAGCGAAGAGATTACCTCAGAGTCATTGGTCGCGGCAAAATTACAGCCCACGGAAACCAGTTTTTCCTTGATTTCAGCAGCATTGACAATATTCCCGTTATGAGCGGTGGCAATACGGCCTTTCAGGTACTCGGTGATCATGGGCTGGGTATTTTTTTGAGAATTTGTGCCGGTGGTGGAATAGCGGACATGGCCGATTGCCATGTGTGCCTTAGGCAGGCGGGAGAGGACTTCACTGTTGAATACTTCGCTCACCAGACCGACATTTTTGTGATAAAGGATGGAGCCGTCTTTCTGAATCGCGATGCCGGCGCCTTCCTGACCACGGTGCTGGAGAGCCAGCAGGGCATTATAGGTGATACCGGCGGCCTCGTCAGAAGAGGTCACAATGCCAAAAATACCGCATTCCTCTGAGAGTTTATCAAAACTACGTATTGTTTTCATCATTCAAATCCCTTTCCTGTTGAAGAACAACCCGGCAGAAAGTTATCTGATCTGTCCTGCTGACCAGGCTCAGCTGCCGGTATATATCTTTTCCCTCCAAAACGTGGCTTCTCTTTTTTATGTCACGTTTTTTCGTATTGACAGAGAATATCCTGTGCAATCCGCATTCGTGAAACCCGCAAATCCATCGCCTTTTTCTCTATATACCGATGGGCCTCAGATTCCGTCATCGATTCAAACTGAATCAGCAGACATTTGGCACGGTCTACTGTCCGTATCTCCTCGATTTTGCATTTAAGTTTTTTGTTTTCCCGCTGTAGTCCGGTCATTCTGGACTGTTGGACACCTGCCATCCGGATGCTCTGGAAAAACATCTGCCGGTTAATCGGCTTTTCAATGACCAGTACGCCGCTGCATTCCACCTTTTCGGAGATTTCATCGGCAATATCAGCTTTTACCAATAAAATGGCGCTTCCAAACCCCTCACAGACTGAAACCGCCAGATCAGAACCGAATTCGTCTGGCAGCGGGGTGTTGATCAAAACCAGATCATAGTCGTTTTCCAGCAGCAGACGTCGTGCGTCATTTCCGCATCCTGTGCAGGTCTGTTCCGACAATCCGCAAAGCTTGCTCAGGTCGGATAACGCATTTCGAGAGTTTTCGCTGCCGGCTACAATCAATACGCTGTCCATACTGTCACCCTTCCGTTATTTGTACCGTATTGGCGGACAAATCAGTAGAAGGGAAAATAATGGCTGCGTTCAAACGACTGAACGTTTCCTGCGGCACAGGCTTCACATTCCCGCATTTTTGCGGTGCAGTAGGTTTCAATCATCTCACGCGGAAGAACCTGTTCCACCATTTTGGAAGAGGCTGCAAGTGTCAGCGCTTCTTCCAGTGTGCTAGGCAGCTGCTGAGCCGCTGTTGGGTGTGCACTGTCGGTTCCGCAGTCGGCAGCTCTGAGCGGGTACTGCTTTTCAACGCCATCCAGACCGGCTTCTATCAGCAGAGCAAATGCCAGATACGGATTGCAGCAGGAATCAGGACTGCGCAGTTCAATGCGTGCCTGGTCGCCGAATGCAAGCGGAACCCGAATCAGTTCCGATGTATCGCAGCGTTTGGACCAGCCTATGCTGTGCGGTGCGTCAAAACTGCCGAACCGGCTGTAGGAGTTGGTCAGCGGATTGAGAAAAGCGGTAATTTCGGCTATATGCCGTAAAACGCCTTCCACAAAACTTTCGCTGGTTGCATCGTGCAGCCCATCACAGGCATGGATGATGTTCTTTCCGCCGCGGGAGAGTGAAAAGTTGATGTGCATTCCACTGCCGCTGTAGTCCGCAAAAGGTTTGGGCATAAAGCTGGCGTACAGTCCGTTTTTGTTGGCAATCGCCTTGACTGCTGCCCGGAAGGCAAGCAGGTTATCGGCGGCTGTCAGTGCGTCGGAACAGTGAAAATCCACCTCGTTCTGACCAGGACCTGCTTCATGGTGGGAAGTTTCCGGGCTGAAACCCATCTCTTCCAGCGAAAGGCAGATTTCCCGTCTGACGTTTTCACCACGGTCAAGCGGCGCGATGTCTGCATATCCTGCATGGTCGTGCGGAATCATGGTTGGTTCGCCGTTTTCATCATTTTTGAATAGGTAAAATTCACATTCGGTTCCAAACTGGCAGGACAAGCCAAATTGTGCGGCCCGTGCGATTTCTTTTTTGAGGATGGAACGGGCGCACCAGGTATAAGGCGTACCATCCGCATGACGGATGTCGCAGAAAAACCGGATGACCCTTCCTCTTGAAGGACGCCACGGGAGAATGGAGACAGTACCTGCGTCGGGCACCAGAAAGAGCGGCTGAGCAGTTTTCTGAAAACCTGCTACGGCACCCTGTTCAAAGTGAATTCCTCTGGTAAAGGCCCGCTGCAATTCACTGGGCAAGATGGTTACATTTTTGTGTACGCCAAAGAGGTCACAAAAAGTGAGGCGAATGAACTTAACATCATTTTCTTCAACAAATGAAAGTACTTCAGAAATGGTATTATCCATATATCAAAATCTGTTCCTTTCCCGAAATCATTTCCCATAGGGATGTGTATTTCGTTGTTTCTCCATTATTTTAGCACATTTTTATAGCCTTGAGCAAGGAATATTTTTTTACATTAGCCATACGCCGCCATCTTCGGCAAGTTACACACAAAACTGTAATTTTGCAATCTGTTTTCTGCCGCTCTGTCAGATTTTTATCGGTTAAATATTCCGGGTTTTTAAGAAAATAACCGGTTCCGGCGGCGGCGTATTCAAAATATCATGGGATTTTAGTGAGAAAATCAAGGGATACAGTAAAATGTCCGGTTAAAGGAAAATTTTGCGGCTGGCAACGGCAAAAAATGAGAATATGCAATAATTATATTATCGAATTGCAAATTTTCTCAGAAGGTTAAAGAATAAGCCGTCGCTTATCGAAGCGCCGGCTTATCATCAATATCAAATTATGCCCGGAGACTGGCTGCGCACCAGCCGCCATCTTCCTGCTGACCGGTAACGGTAAATCCGGTATCACGCAGAACATTCAGGACTTCTTCTGCTCGTTCTGAAATAATACCCGAAACAATCAGCTGTCCGCCTTTTTTCAGACAGCGGATAAACAGCGGTGCCATCCCGATAATGACATCTGCTACGATATTTGCGACAATCAGATCAACCGGCTCGGAAGCAAGGGTATCGGCCAGTGCCTGATCGTTTAATACATTGCCGCAGATGATATCCAGCTGAGGCTCCGGAATGTGGTTGAGTTCAGCATTTTCCCGTGCAATTTTGGTCGCAAGCTGATCGATATCTACCGCCGTTACATGCTTTGCACCCAGCATCAGTGCCGCAATCGACAGAATACCACTGCCGCAGCCCATATCCAGTACCGATACGCCTTCCGGCATCTGGCTGTCCAGAACCTGTAAACACAGACGGGTTGTGTTGTGGTCGCCTGTACCGAAAGCCATGCCAGGATTGAGAAGAAGCTGGTGCTGGCCTTCTTTGAGCTGTGCATGTTCCCATTCGGGGACAATAATCAGACGGTCACTGATTTCAATCGGATGGTAATATTTCTGCCATGCAGTTTCCCATTCTTCCTGTTCCTTGTATCCGATTTCAATTGCCAGTTCGCCAAGGTTCAGCTCACAGCCTTCCTGCAGCCGGGTGATATCTGCCTGAATCTGTGCGAGGGTTTCATGTCCCTGAGGGGTATCCGGCAGATAAAATTTGACGCGTGTGTCACAATGCGCCATTTCCATCAATTTGTCATCTACATAATCCCAGTAGATGGTGGTGTCTTCCAGAAAATTCTGGAAATCAGCGGCATCCTCAATCATGACGCTGTTTACGCCATGCGCCATCAGGAATCCATTTACAATTTCAATGCCTTCGGTTGTTGTTTTGATTGCAATTTCAGCCCAGTTCATGGTTTTGCATCCTTTCTGCGGATTCATTGTTGTATTATGGAATTAATACAAACAGTATTTTATATACTCTGAGTATATTTTGAAAATTGCCTGGAACAGATCTTTTTTATTATTGTATCAAACGCCACCCTGTATGTCAATCTGAGGAAAGGGGAA
>DVLW01000156.1 GCA_018715285.1 Candidatus Faecivivens stercoripullorum
GGAGAAATGCGCCGACCTGCTGCCTGACTATTTCAGCTTTGTCAAAGGTCTGGTCGACTCGGAAGACCTGTCGCTGAATATCTCCCGTGAGATGCTCCAGCATGACCGTCAGCTGAAGCTGATTGCTTCCCGTCTGGAAAAGAAGATCAAGAGCGAACTGAAATCGATGCTGACAAATGACCGTGAAAAATATGAAGCCTTCTTCAAGAACTTCGGTCTCCAGCTGAAATATGGTATCTACTCCGATTACGGCGCACATAAAGAACTGCTTCAGGATCTGCTGCTGTTCTACTCGTCTTCTGAAAAGAAGATGGTAACACTGGAAGAGTACGTCTCCCGGATGAAAGAGGACCAGAAGTATATCTACTACGCATGCGGTGAAACAACCGACCGGATTGACCGCCTGCCGCAGACCGAGCTGCTCAAGGACAAGGGATATGAAATCCTGTATCTGACTGATGACGTCGATGAATTCGCACTTCGTATGATGATGAAGTTTAACGATCATGAATTCAAGAGTGTTTCGGATAAAGACCTCGGCCTTGAAACAGAAGAGGAAAGCAGTGAATCCAAGAAGCTCAATGAGGACAATACCGAGCTGCTTCGGTATATGAAAGATGCTCTGGGCGAAAAGGTAACGGCTGTCCGTCTGTCCGAGCGGCTGAAATCTCATCCAGTCTGCCTGTCTGCCGACGGTGGACTGTCGCTTGAGATGGAAAAGGTGCTCAACGCTATGCCGGGTGCAATGCCGGAAGGCCAGAAAGCACAGGCACAGAGAGTACTGGAAATCAACCCTGCACATCCGATCTTTGCCCGTCTGCAAAAGCTGTTCGGCGAAAATCCGGAGCAGGTGAAAGAATATGCCGGTCTGCTGTACGATCAGGCGCTGCTGATTGAAGGGCTGCCGATTGAAGACCCGGTTGCGTTCTCCAACGCAATCTGCAAACTGATGGCGGAATAAACCCCTTTTGTATTTTGCCAGGGGCACGTTTTTACAACGTGCCCTTTTATTTTTTGTCGCAAAAGGATGAGATTTTGTATCACATCTTGCTTTCCTGGCGCTGATATGTTATTCTTTTAGAAAAAGAATCGGAGTTGATGGAAGAATGATGATGGGCTGGGGATTCGATTTGATATCAGCATTGTTTCCCATCCTTTTTCTGCTGATTTTTGTTATTGTGATCGGTACTTTTATCGTGGCCACAGTTCGTGGAATCAGCCGGTGGAATAAAAACAACCATTCTCCTGTGCTGGATGTTGAGGCGCTGGTCGTTTCCAGACGCGCCGACGTAACTTCCCATATGAACCATCACGATCATATGAGCACCCGCCATATGTCCACCCGCTATTATGTCACCTTTGAGGTGGCAAGCGGCGACCGGATGGAACTGTCTGTCAGCGGTGAGGAATATGGCCTGATCGCGGAAGGGGACCGCGGCACACTGCGGTTTCAGGGCACCCGGTTTTTATCTTTTCAGAGGAAGTGGTGAGCCGGTATGAAGATAACTGTTCTGGTGGAAAACCATTCAAATGGCGTCTGTACGCCGAAGCATGGTCTTTCACTTTATATTGAGACAGAGCGGCACAAACTGCTGTTTGATCTTGGGCCAGATGAAACGATATTTGAAAACGCCAGCCGGCTGGGAATTGACCTTACAAGCGTGGATACCGTCATCATTTCGCATGGCCACAATGACCACGGCGGTGCACTGGGCAGATTTCTTGAAATGAACCATACCGCACAGGTTTACCTGCAAAAGACAGCGTTCCGGCCGCATTATTCGACGTCTGGCGGAAAGCATTCCATCGGACTGGATACTTCTCTGATGGGACATCCTCAGCTGGTACTGCTGGATGGAGATACCCGGCTGGATGAAGAACTGATGCTGTTTACCGTAAAAGACGGATACAACCGCTGCCTGTCTGAAGCAAACAGTAATTTGCTGTCGGATGAGGGTCCTGACCGGTTTGAGGATGAACAAAATCTGATGATCGGTTCACAGCTTCTGGTGATGGGCTGTGGGCACAGAGGGGTAGTCAACATCCTGGATGCCGCTCCCTGTACACCGAAAGTCTGCATCGGCGGATACCATCTGATGAAGCCGCAGACAGGGGAGACTGTTTCACAGGCGCTTCTTGAAGAAATTGCACAGCAGCTGAAAATGAGGCCGGTAACTTACTATACCTGTCATTGTACCGGCCAGCAGGCGTATCAGGTTTTATCCGGGATGGTACCGGATATGCATACCCTGTCCTGTGGGGAGACAATTGAGCTGCCGTGAGCAGATACCTGACTGTCGGGTGACTGAGTTGCCCGAATGGCAGGGATAATTGGAAAGGAATTCAAAAGCTATGACGATACAGCAAAATTTAACCGCAAAAACCGTTTCTGAACTGAAAGCCGAAGCTGCCAGAGTTGGCTGTACCGGCACTTCAAAGCTGAAAAAGGCTGAGCTTGCCCAGCGGCTGTCGGAATACCTCAGTCAGCCTGAGGTCATGCAGCAGACATTGTTGGCGATGGAAGAGCCTGAATTCAAACAGTTCAAAAAGGCACTGCGGACACCCGCTCAGGGATTTTCACTGCCTTCACTGGAACGGCTGGGATATGCGTCCGGTACAGAAAACGGATTGTCGGTCCTGTGTGAAGAGATGGGTTCGGTATCCGGATTGCTGGACAAAGCGTTTTATGACACCCGCCGGCATCTGGTCGGACTGAACCGGTACCTTTCGGCATTTTCCGCTTTTTATGGCGTTATAACGCTGAATGCGGTGCGGGAACTGCTGACCCGGTATGATGGAAAATCACCGGAATCACTGGATGAGGATGCCGCGCTGCTGGGGATTGCTGTACACAGTTATGTTCTGGATGAAGACCGTATTATGCACGCTGGACTGACTGCAAAAAACGCTGATAACATTGCCGCACAGCAGAAAGGAAAACCGCGCGCTGTTCTGAACAAAAGTGAGATTTTGCGGTATGCCGATCCAGATTACTGCTGCCGTCCGGCTGAGCAGACGGATTTCTGCGGATTTTTGCGGGTACGTTTTGGATGTACAAACCATCAGGCTGCTGAACTGACCAAAAAGGTTTGCCAGCTGATGCAGATTGAATCCCATCTTCAGCCGGTTATCGATCTGGCTCGTGCAGATGGGCTGAAAATGGAAGATCTGGAAGATGTCCGGGATTTTTCGCAGGCATATGAAAAGTTGAACCGTCATTATCCGCTTTGGATTCATTGCGGATATACTGCCGAAGAAATCGAAAAGCTGACCAAATAATCATAAACAAAAACATGCACCCCAAAGGTACCAAACTTTTGAGGTGCATGTTTTTTATATCTATATCTTAGATTCTGGTATCGAGCAGTGTCGAATATTTTGCACGGAACTGGTCAAACGTACCGTCTTCCAGAGCGGCACGAATGCGTTCCATCAGGGTATTGTAGAAATAGAGGTTATGCATAACCGCCAGTCTCATAGCCAGCATTTCATTGGCTTTGAACAGGTGGCGCAGGTAAGCCATCGAATGTTTCTGACAGGTCGGGCAGTTGCATTCGGTGTCAATCGGGCCGGAATCTTCGGCATACTTAGCATTCATGATATTGCGGATACCGTGCCAGGTATTCAGATGTCCATGACGGGCATTGCGCGAAGGCATAACGCAGTCAAACAGGTCAACGCCGCGTGCGACTGCCTCGATAATATTGCCGGGCGTACCGACACCCATCAGGTAACGGGGACGGTCGGTCGGCATATGAGGGGTTACGACGTCGATAATCCGGTACATGTCTTCCGTCTTCTCACCGACAGCCAGTCCACCGATTGCAAAACCGTCCAGATCAAGTTTGGCAATCTCTTTCATATGCTCCACCCGGAGGTCTTCATAAATGCATCCCTGGTTGATACCAAACAGCATCTGGTGAGGATTGATCGTTTCGGGAAGGGAATTGAGCCGGTCCATTTCTTCCTTACAGCGTTTGAGCCAGCGGACGGTTCTGTCGCAGGATTTTTTGGAATACTCATGGGTAGACGGGTTTTCCACGCATTCATCAAACGCCATCGCGATGGTAGACCCCAGATGCGACTGAATCTGCATCGAAATTTCCGGGCTCATAAAGATTTTCCGTCCATCGACATGGCTGGCAAAGGTAACGCCTTCTTCTTTGATTTTGCGCAGAGAGGCGAGCGAAAAGACCTGGAATCCACCCGAGTCGGTCAGGATCGGACCTTCCCAGCCCATGAACTTATGCAGGCCGCCCATCCGGTAGACAAGATCGTCACCGGGACGGACATGAAGGTGATAGGTATTGCACAGTTCAACCTGACAGTGGAGGTCTTTCAGGTCATAGGAGGAAATACCGCCCTTGATGGCAGCGGAAGTACCGACGTTCATAAAGGCGGGCATTTCAATTTTGCCATGAACGGTGGTAAAGGTACCGCGGCGTGCGCGGCCCTGCATGGTAATCAGTTTGTACATTGTCTGAATCCTTTCTGTTATCAGTAGATAAACATTGCGTCACCGAAGCTGAAAAAGCGGTATTTTTCCTGCACAGCGACCCGGTATGCATTCATAATATGATCGTAGCCGGCAAGCGCCGAAACCAGCATGATAAGGGTACTTTCCGGCAGATGGAAGTTGGTAATCAGCCCATCGATGCATTTGAACTCGTATCCGGGATAGATGAAAATATCCGTCCATCCTTCCGCCTCACGGATTTCGCCGCAGAAGGTCGCGACACTTTCCAGCGTCCGGCAGCTGGTCGTACCGACTGCGATAACCCGTCCGCCGTTTTTCTTTGTTTCATTGATTCTGGCGGCGGTTTCAGCCGAGAGGTGATAGTGCTCCGAATGCATCTTATGGTCAAGGACGTTCTCTTCTTTAACGGGACGGAAGGTGCCAAGGCCGACATGCAGGGTAACTTCAGCAATTCCGACGCCCTTGTCTTTCAGGCGCTGCATCAGCTCAGGGGTAAAATGCAGGCCGGCAGTCGGTGCAGCGGCGCTGCCCTGTTCCTTGGAGTAGACGGTCTGATAACGTTCCTTGTCTTCCAGCTTTTCGGTGATGTAGGGAGGAAGCGGCATCTGTCCGATTTCATCGAGAATGGAGTAGATGTTTTTATCCGGCGCATGATAAAACCGTACCAAGCGGTTGCCGTCTTCAAAGATATCGGTCACCTCAGCTTCCAGCAGTCCATCGCCGAAAGTGTACCGGACGCCCATCTTTGCCTTTTTACCCGGCTTGACGAGGATTTCCCAGACATCTGCTTCCTTCTGTTCCAGCAGCAGGAATTCCACATGGGAACCGGTATCCTTTTTGTGTCCGTAGATACGGGCGGGTATAACACGGGAATTGTTGACAACAAGGAGATCACCCGGGCGCAGAATCGACTCAAGGTCATAAAAATGGTGATGCCCAATCTCACCGGTTTCCCGGGAAAGGGTCATCAGTCTGGAATGATCGCGCTGCTCCAGAGGATGCTGCGCAATCAGTTCTTTGGGGAGATCATAATAAAAATCACTTTTTAACACAAAAAATCCTTCCATTCCGCCGCCGGATGCGGCTGATTATCAAAGCGTTTCATCATAAAGCACCA
>DVLW01000157.1 GCA_018715285.1 Candidatus Faecivivens stercoripullorum
CGCACTTTCCAACTATGCCTGGCGATTCTGGCAGCCGCTGCTCAACCTTTCCAACCTGTACAATACCTTTATCAACTCGATCGCCTACCTGGAACGCATCTTTGAGATGATGGATGAACCGGTTACGGTTCAGGATGCACCTGATGCAACCGAACTGCCACCCATCGAAGGACATGTCACCTTTGATGATGTCACTTTCGGATACGTTCCTGAAACCAACATCCTTGAGCATCTGTCCTTTGATGTAAAACCGGGACAGAGCATCGCACTGGTCGGACCAACCGGCGCCGGAAAAACTACAGTTGTCAACCTGATTTCCCGTTTTTACAATCTGAACGGCGGACAGGTGCTGATCGACGGACACGATATTTCCAAGGTCACCCTGCATTCCCTTCGTTCCCAGATGGGTATCATGCTTCAGGACAGCTTTATCTTTTCGGGAACCATTCTGGACAATATCCGGTACGCCAAACTGGATGCGACTGAAGAAGAAGTCCGGGCTGCCTGTCATACCGTCTGCGCCGATGAATTTATCAATGAAATGCCTGATGGTTATCTCACTCAGATGGGTGAACGCGGAAGCCGACTCTCACAAGGACAAAAACAGCTGGTTGCATTTGCACGTACCTTGCTTGCAAACCCCAAAATCCTGATTCTGGATGAGGCAACCTCCTCCATCGACGCCAAAACTGAACGTCAGCTCCAGACTGCGCTCAACGAGCTGCTCAAAGGCAGAACCTCCTTTATCATTGCACACCGGCTTTCCACCATTAAAAGCTGTGACAAGATCATGTACATTTCCAATAAGGGGATTACCGAATGCGGTACCCATGAGGAACTGCTGGCCAAAAAGGGCGATTACTATAAACTCTATATGGCACAGAAAACCGAATAACCTCCAATATTAACCAAAGTCCGGGCCGCCGTAAAATGCAATCTGCTTTTACAGCGGACCGGACTTTATTTTCCCAAAAAACAATCGGGTGCTCCAAGCGGAACACCCGATCATATTTCTACAAACTATTTTGACAGACAGTCAAACCAAGCAATCCGATTAATATCCGACTTTTCTCCAGATATCAAGCAGATCTTCCGGCAGATGTTTCTTCTTAGCCAGACCTTCCTGAATGTCCATATCATAAACTACGCCGTTTTCCTCGCCGACAACACGGTTACCAATACCCTTCTTCAGGATCTGAACCGCATGATAGCCCATACGGGTAGCTGCAATACGGTCACGGACAGTGGGGCTGCCACCACGCTGAATATGACCCAGGCAGGTACCTCTGGTATCAATGCCGGTCATTTCCATGATCTCATGAGCCATCTCTTCAACAGTTGCAACCTTATTCAGAGAAGTAACTGCTTCCGCAACGACAACCGTAAAGTTCTTTCTGCCTTTTTCCTGGCCTTCTTTCAGGCGCTCAGCGATCTCTTTCTTGATACGCTCATAGCGTTCCTTGGGAGACTCACCCGGCAGGATATTTTCAGGAAGAGCAATATAAGACGCGCCGGTCGCAATACCAACTTCCAACGCAACCCAGCCGGCTCTCGCACCCATAACCTCAACAATCGCGCAGCGATGATGAGAGGTAATGGTATCGCGAATCTTGTCGATGGCTTCCATCGCAACATTCATAGCTGTATCAAAACCAATGGTGTACTCGGTGCAGGCAATATCATTGTCAATTGTTCCGGGAAGACCGACACAGGGAATACCTGCTCTGGAAAGGTCTCCGGCACCTCTGAAGGAACCGTCGCCGCCAATGACGACCAGACCGTCAATGCCAAACTTACGGCAGTTGTCCGCAGCCTGCTGGATACCAGCCTGTTCTTTAAACGCCATGCAGCGCGCAGTACCGAGTATTGTGCCGCCCTTCTGAATGATACCCGAAACGTCGCCAATGTCCAGGTCGATAAAGTTGCCGTCAATCAGACCCTGATAGCCGTCAAAAATACCTTTGACCTTAATACCGCAACGAACGGCATTTCTGACAATTGCGCGAATTGCAGCATTCATACCCTGCGAATCGCCGCCGCTGGTCAGAATACCGATGGTTTTAACTTCCATGCTTATGAGCCTCCTGTTTTGTACTCTCTTTCAGTTTCAATTGTACTGAAAATGTAAAGAAATGTCAAGGCTGGCAGCACAGGTTCAGCAAATTGACTACAAATAATTATTTTTTCAACAATTTTGTGCAGTTTTCAGCAAGAACCTTTTCAGCCGCCCTTGCAGACGCCTCGTCCTTGTCCAGCACAAAGAAATAGAATTTGATCTTCGGTTCGGTTCCGGAAGGACGGATAATAAATTTATTGCCATTTTCCAGTGTGTAGGAAAGAACACTGGATTTGGGAAGACCGGTAGAGGATTTTTCACCGGTAACATTGTTGATGACAGTCTGTGCCTTATAGTCCTTGAAGACAACGACCTTTTCGCCATCCAGCTCCTGCAAAGGAGAAGCCTGCAACTGCGCCATGATCTCGTTCATCTCGTTCATGCCGCTCTCGCCTTCAAAGGCAAACGACTGCTGGGTGCACAGATAATAGCCATATTTTGCGTACAGCTCGTCCAGTACGTCTACCAGGCTCTTGCCCTGGGTTGCATAAAATGCAGCCATCTCGCAGATCATCATCGAACCGCAAACTGCATCCTTGTCACGTACGTGCGGGCCTGCCAGGTAACCATAAGATTCCTCAAAGCCGAGAATATAACGGTCAACCTCGCCTGCTTCCTCCAGCAGACCGATCTGTTCGCCGATATACTTAAAGCCGGTCAGAATCTCACGAACCTCGACGCCATATTCTTCTGCGATACGGTTGGTCAGATCGGTGGTAACAATTGTCTTGATGCAGATCGGGTCTTTGGGCATCTTACCCAGAGCCTTACGCTGAGAAGCGATGTAGTACAGCATCAGTGCGCCGACTTCGTTACCGGTCAGCAGCTTATAATCGTCCCCTGTCTTTACGGCAATACCAACACGGTCACAGTCCGGGTCAGTTGCCAGCATCAGGTCAGAACCGGTCTTGATGCACAGCTGCAATCCAAGCTCAAGTGCCTGACGGATTTCAGGGTTCGGATAAGGACAGGTTGGGAAGTTTCCGTCGGGATATTCCTGTTCAGGTACGATGGTTAAATCTTCCTCTTTGATACCGATTCTCTTGAGGATTTCGCGAACCGGCTTATTACCGGCGCCGTTAAGCGGAGAATAAACAATCTTGAATCCGGAAGAAGCGACCACGTCAGAGTTGAGCGAGCATTTGAGCACGTCCTGATAAAAGCTCTCGATGCAGTCGTC
>DVLW01000158.1 GCA_018715285.1 Candidatus Faecivivens stercoripullorum
TGTTTCTTGGTTTTTTGCATCTGTTACCAGCTTGTAGTAATACTGGTCATCATAAGAGATTTGAGCCATTAGAAATTCTCCTTTTCAAAAAAAATATTATGCTGTGACGGTTATATTCACCGATCACGCCCTTATTTTTATGTTCCAAAAAATTTCAAAAAAAAAGCGAAAGTTTCCCATCAAAGGGCTTTCGCCCCTTCTGTCTGTCATTCACACAATCTGACCGCAATCTCACGTAAGTATATAGGTAGTATCTATGACCTTATTCAGACAACAAAGCAATTCAACCAAAACACTGACTGGATTGCTTTATTGCCTGAAAAACAAACCCGACAGAGGAATACTCTGCCGGGTCTGAATCAGTTAGTCGTTGAAGAACAGAACCTCATCCAGCTTGTCTGCTGCGTTGCGGTTCATTTTTTCAGTCATATGCGAGTAGATGTTTAGCGTGGTGCTGATATCGCTATGACCGAGTCGGCTTTGGACCGTCTTGATGTCAACGCCATGCTCAATCATCATGGTCGCCGATGCGTGTCTGATGTCATGCAGACGAAGGTGGGGAAGATGATTCCTTTGCAGGAATCGCTGAAACTTGCGGGAAAAAGCATCGGGAGTATATGGCTTCCCATCTGGTTGGCAGACAACATACTCTGACTTTGGAAATGCCTGTCGCCTTTCCAACAACAGCTGGATGATTTTGTCGCTGAGCGCGATGTCCCGTTTACCGGCTTCTGTTTTAGGACCTTTCATCTCCGGAGCACCTTGTACCGCAACAATGCTGTTTTGGACATGCAGCTTTTTGGATTCAAAATCGATGTCTTCCCACCGCAGCGCAATGAGTTCTCCTCTCCGCATTCCGGTGAACAGGTCCAGCATCAGTGGAAAGTACAGGTCAGTTCCATGCGCCACGGTCAGCAGCTTTTGGATGTCTTCATCCGAATAGATGGTTGGCTTGAAACGAGCTCGTTTTGGCAGGACAACCCGTGCAGCCGGATTCTCTCTGATCAGATGCAGGTCATATGCTCTTTCAAGCGCAGGACGCAGAACCAGCAAGGCATTGCGGACACTTTTGGGACTGATCCTTCTGCCGCTGGCTGGTGAGCTTTCTGTGATCCGGTTGATCCACTGCTGCACCTCCTGACCGGTCAGTCTTCCGATAGGGATATTTCCAAGCACTGGTACGATGTAGTGGTCGATCTTGTCCCGGTAGCTGGCAAGGGTGGTCTTTTCCAGATGTCCGACACAGTAGTCCCGGAACCATTGATCCAGCCAGTCTTTCAACAGCAGATTGGAACCTTTGAAGTAGGTACCAGCGTTCTTTTCCGCTACGATCTGGTTCATAATGCGGATTGCATCACGCTTTTTGCCGTGAACCGTCTGGTAGGAACGCATTCGCTTTCCTGTGACAGGGTCTTTCTCTCCCTCAATGACGATCTGGTAGGAAACGGTTCCGTTTTTCCCCGTTTTGACACGAACACTTCCGGTGTATTCCATTGCTCAACACTCCTTACGGTAGATCAGAATGAGTGAATAATCATCGCCAAGCAGATAGAGTGCTGCTTCATAGGTGCCATCCAATGGCCGTTTCCATTCAGGCAGCAGATTTTCTGCCCGTTTGCTTTTCAGGTGCTGCTGGGCATCCTGAAAATTGTCGCAGACAGCAACATATCCGCCATCTGCATCGCCATAAGCTTCGCTGAGAATGCCAAGAACTTTTTCTGCTTCTTTTCTCACTGCGTCAGTAAGTCCAGCATTTGCAGCTTCCATCAGGGTATGTAAAATCTTAATCATGGTTAACATCCTTTCAAATCAAACTGAATATGGATCTCTTTGTGGTATGCAAAGAATCCAGCTTCTGTTAGGGCGTGTTCCAGAATCTCTCTGGTAGAGGCATAAGCGATCATTCCCTGTTTGAGAAAATGATAGATGCACAGTGGACTGCTTCCGCGGACAAAATAAATGCCCTTACGATTCAGTATCGTAAAGGCAAAGCTTCCATCTATCATTTCTGCCATATTGCGGATGGCAGCAAAATTGACTTTCCCTGACTGCTGGAGCAGCTGGACGGCAACATAGCTGTCGGTCTTCACTCTGGTAACCGGCAGACTTCTTTGCAGGAAAATGTCGTTGAACAGCACACCGTTATGTGCCAATGCAAAGGAGCCACCTGCGTATCCCGGGAACGGATGGTTGTTGAAGTTGTCTTTGGCTGAGCCTTGAGTGGCTGCCCGGGTATGCCCCATGATGAAAGCTGCACAGCATTCAGTTCTCAGTTTCATGCTATGGGCAGGTCTGGGTGCTTTCTGGATGTAGAGGTGACTGCCTTTGTAGTAGGCTATACCGGTTGCATCGGTTCCTCGTTCTTCACTCTGGATGGCAAGAGCATTCAGAAGATTCATCTTCTGGTCATTGCTGAGATGCCGCTGGTAGTCGAGAAGTCCAAATAATCCACACATGATATTACAATCCTTTCCTTACAGTTCTTCTTGGCGTTCGACAGCTTCGTTGATATAGAGCCGTCTTGATTTTAGATATTCGATCAGCTCCGGGCAGACAGAGCTTTCGAGGTCGCCGACAAAATCCGACCAGCTCATCTCTTTGATGGAATAGTCGGACATAACAAGAGCCGCCCGGCAGATCTCGTCAACGAGCTGCAAGGCGGCTAAAATTGTCTGGTATCGCAGAGTACCGCGGAAGATGCGGAACTCAATTGTATCTGAGTTGGTGAGGTTGACACCGGTATACCGGTCAAAGGTTCGCTTGGCACTGCTGATGAGCTCTTTGGGATCATCCTTTCTGCCATATCGACCGGCCCACCGGCTGAGCTGGTCGGAGTTCCTCCTGCTGAAACGGACCAGCTCGTTCCAGTGTTCTTCAAAGAAGTAGAGGATTCTGGCAATCGTCTCTTCCTGCTGCTGGTCGGTACATCCGAGGGAACGTCTGCTGACGTGGATGTGTAGTCCGCAGGTGGATGTCTGATGGCTGCGGTAACCAAGGCTGACTGCTTTTTGGGTCAGTTCTTGCCACGGGAAGTCCTTGCAATGGTACTCCAATGTCATCGGATGGGTGACCATTTCAAAACCTTCATCCAGAGAGCCGTCGTGCTTGATGTACATTCTCTTGCCGGTGATGGAAAGCAGCTGCTCAGCATAGTCACAGTCTTCACCGCCGTCATCCACCTCCAGCTCAACGCCGAAAAATCTGGTTCCCTGACCATAGAATACCGGTTTCGGTTTGTATCCGTAAGGGTGGATGGCTTCCTCTTTGCGCTGCTCATAACATCGCTCGCAGTAGTAGCAGTTGTTTTCGCTGTAGTAGACAGCATCCGAGACCCGGATAATGCGTCCGCATTCATCGCAGGTAACAAAATCTTCCTGATAGCAGGGAAGGCAGATGGTACTGTCACCATCTGTGACGCAGTCCCGCATCCAGACCCGCTCTCCGCAGCAGTCACAGATCACGGTTTCGTGCAGGTAGCAGGATTCACAGAGCATCTCTCCGTCAAATTCAATCAGGGCATGGAGGGGCTGGTGGTCGCAATGGGTACAGGTAGCAGACATAAGATCACAGTTCCTTTCTATCAATATTCTTCGGCAAGCAGCATGGTCGAATGGTCGCCATCATCGATGACAAAGATGGTTCCGGTGAAACCAAAATTGACGGTGAAACGGTATGTTCTGCTGTAGGGTGGCTGTTCCTGGGAATGGGTGAAGACGGTCCGGGAGTGCTCGGTGGATACCTTGAAGACCTGCAGATAATCCTTCTCGCCGGGCATCTGATCGATGCAGTCCCAGAGGATCGCACAAAGTATGGGAGACAGGTCACTGGCAATGCCTCGGGTGATGTAGCGTGGGTTGTTGAACATATGAATACCTCCTTGATATGGGTGGGAAATATAAAAAGCGCATCCACCGTCGATGGCAGATGCGCTTATGAAGCCTTTCTGGTTGGCTTCATGGATATAATATATGGGTGAAAATAATGTTAAACTGATTTTTAAAAAATTGAATCAAAATCGTTGAGGTCGATAAATGAAAACTCTTTTCTTTCAATTTTAAGCATTGAGCATTGTCTTTTAATATACTCCATTGAATTCAAATAGTTTTTT
>DVLW01000159.1 GCA_018715285.1 Candidatus Faecivivens stercoripullorum
TTGAGGATTTTAAAGCTCAACTTGCTGTCAGACAGCGAGCTTACAATAATTTTCCCATGCGTCCATTAGGCTGGCACTCTCCAAAACAGGTCCTTTTTTCTTTTCCTTCTGTGTAACACATCATTGACAAAACTACATTTTTCTGCTGAAAAGACGCTGTATATTTATTGGATAAAAACAAAACCTGCGGCAGGTAGTCAACCTGTCACAGGTTTGCAGTAACCGTATGGTTATCTTTTTTTGCCGAGGACCTCACGTCGGATATAATCAAACGTTTTTGGCTGTCCCTCATCCCGGAGCATAATCAGCAGCTTTTCCAGCAATGCCTGTGTTTCGGGATGCATGACATAATGGCTCCTGGAACGCATGTAATAATCATATGCGTCGCTGTCCTTATAGGCAGAGCCGTTGTAGTTCTGGCATGCGGCCAGCCGGTCACAGAACATCTCGGCGACATACTTTTTTGGCATCCGCATACCACTCAGCGGTGCGCTTCCGGTGGTGGAATAGTCAATCCAGTATTCCATATGATGGCGGTTGCGGCCTTTATGGTGCAGCCAGGCGGCCGAATATCCCAATACCGCGCGTTCTCCGTTATGCGGACTGCTGGTTCCGGTATAATACTTTACCCCAGGAAGAAATTCAGTCGGGGAGTACTTGGACAGGTCATGCAGCAGTCCCTGACGGTAGAGTCCAAGCGCAAAGCAGTGCTTCATCACCAGCCATTTATGGTGGTTGATGGTATGCAGGTGGCGCATCCATTTTGGTTTCATGACGGGTTCTCCATCACCCGGCAGATGACCTGAAAGCTCCTGTCCGGCAGCGAGAGGACACTGTTGACCTGATAGCCTGCCTTAAAAAAGGCACGCAGGGCATACAGCTTTTCATCCGGTACGTATCCCCAGATGGATTTGGCACCGAGTTTGCCGACAGCAATTTTTTCCGCCATCGGAATCAGTTCGGTCAGATATCCCTGATGCCAGCAGTTTTCAAAAAAGACGACCGACAAAAGAATTTTTTCCATGCTGTCAGGGTCGGGTTTGAGCAGCAGCAGACCAGCAAACTGTGATGTACCTTTAAGCAGGACCTTAAAAGCGAGACAGGGAGGTTCTGTTTCCGTACGGATAAACTGGAGTGCTTCCTCTTCAGAATTTTTCGGGGAAAGGTTCAGACTGTCCATCAGTGCGGCGTCGGAGATAATTGAGTAAACGGGTTTAACGTCGCCCGGTTCCAGCGGCAGTATAATCAGACGTTCGGTCAGTATCGCGTCCGGACGGGTAGAGAGCAGTTTCCCGCTTTCCGCACCGCCGATGACACCGTTTTCATAATCCCGTCCCAGCTGCATGATATGCTCAAAAAAGCGGCTGGCATAGGGAGCAAACTGTGGACCGGCAGCGTTTTCCGCCCATTCGAGAATGGCTTTTTCCCGTTCAGGCACATAAATTGGCAGACCGCGTTCCTTTTTGTATTCAGCCACATCACTGCACAGTTTGAGTCTCTTTATCAGCAATTGCAGCAGCTGTTGATTGACAGCGTCGATTTCACCGCGGATTTCTTCCAGATCGAGCTTTTTTTCTTCCATCCCCAAACCCCTTTCGTTTTTCAGAATCGATCACTCTTCCGGCTGATCGTACATACCGGCCGCCAGATTTGCCTTGAACTGTTCCTCTTCGGTGACATACGGGTGACCGCAGCATTTTTCATACAGCTCACGTGCCCGCTGAACATAAAACGTATTGCCGCCGTCGTCGATGACATAGGCCGCATGTTCCATAGCCGAGCGTCCTGCGCCAGACTGATATTCCAGCGTCGCCAGGCGGCAGGTCCACTGGATACGAGCCAGTGTAAAGGTCGCATTGTCCAGCAGTTCTTCGCAAAGGGCACGGCTGCGGCTGATACGGCCTTCCTTCTGGGTCAGCATCTGGTCGAGAATCATCATCAGCATTCTGCCATTGCCGATGTATTTATCCTTTTCTTTCATCGAGAGGACCTGTTTGCTGATTTTTTCCTTAATCAGCACCAGTTTTTCGACATCGCCCAGTTCGTCATAACAACTGGCCAGCAGGTTATAATATTGAAAATACATTGCACTGGTTTCCTTGGGGCGTCCCATTGCTTTCAGGCGGTCAAGCGCTTCCTGAAAACGTCCCTGATAGTAGATAGCGCGGCAGATGTTGAAGGTGACTTCATTCGGACGGTCGGGATGTACTTCCATATGGGTATACAGTTCTTCAAACTTTTTGGGGTCGCAGTCGGCCCGCAGGATTTCCAGATAACGCGCCATCATGTAGATGCCGACATTCCGCACTACATAAATACCGAAAACAATCATAATCAGCGTCAGTACCAGGCTGAAAACGGAAATGGAATCGACGCTGTACCATGTCAGGCTCATCATCGCCATCAAAACCGCCAGCGAATACAACGCATAGGAGATCAGCCTTGTTCGCTTGTACTGACGGATGACAGCTTCGGTGCTCTGTCCCTTAAAGGTGATTTTTTTCTTCTGTGCCGCCATCATAATCTCCTTTCGTCTGTACGCCGTTGTCCAGTCCGTCCATTGCATGGATAATATGAATCCGCATCGCGCTGCGTGCACCCTCAGCGTTGCGCCGGGTCAGAAATTCAATCAGCAGCCGGTTATCTTCGACAACATTCGCGATGATGTCCGGGAAATCGCCTGAAAGCCGGAGCGCACGGTCGATAGAACGGTAGATCAGCGGTACCAGTTCGCCGATAAAGCTGTTGTGGGTAGCCGTCGCAATTGAGTTGTGAAAAGCCATCTCAACTTCCGCGCGGTCTTCTCCTTTGGCAATCAGCTCTTCTTCCAGTTCGGCATAGTGGCGGATTCTTTCCAGTTCGGCGTCGGTTGCCCGCTGGGCAGCGTAATATGCCGCTTCCGGTTCAAAAATCAGCCGCATTTCGAACAGGTCCCGTACGTCGATCAGTTCGGGCGTCATGCTTTCCAGCGTCAGTTTGGCGTCGCTCGGGTGGAAGTCCTGCCGCACAAAGGTGCCGCGTCCTCTTTCGGTGACCAGCACCTGGTGGGCAGCCAGTAATCTGACTGCCTCACGCAGGGTGGTCCGGCTGACGCCCAGTTCATTTGCCAGTTCATTTTCGCTCGGCAGCCGGTCACCGGCCGAAAAGCGTTTTTCGATGTTGAGCATCGAAAGAATATCATCAGCGGTACGTTCCGCCAGACTTTGATCCCGTTTCATAATCAGTCCTTCTCCGCGCAGAGATCAACGATGACCTGTGCGAAAATCTGGGCAGACAGAACCAGCTCGTCGATGTTGACAAACTCGTCGTTGCCGTGCATATGGTTGTCTTCCGATCCGGGGAATTCGCAGCCGAATGCAACACCGTTTTTCAGATGGTGGGTATAGGTTCCGCCGCCGATAGCAAGCGGTTTGCCCTTCTGTTCGGTATACTTTTCATAAGCAGAGAGCAGCGTCTGAATAAACGGAGAATCAGCCGGGACATAATGGGGTGCATTCAGTTTGCAGCTTTCATCCAGCGTCAGACCAATTGCTTCCGCGCCTGCTTTCAGGACAGCAGTGACGTTTTCATCGGTCGAGCAGATCGGGCAGCGGCAGTCGGTCTGTGCTTCAAATCCAGTTGTAGTCAGATTGAAGATATCCAGCGAGCAGGTCAGTGCACCAGATTCAGCGTCTTCCATCGCGATACCGGCAGCCAGACCGCTCCAGTCACCATGCGGGTACAGTTTCTGGAATGCGCACAGTTTTTCAAAACCTTCGCTCTTTGCTGCAGGCAGTGCGGTCAGAAGGGTCAGCAGTGCGGTAATGGCATTGTTGCCTTTTTCGGGCATGGCAGCATGTCCATCCTGTCCCTGTGCATGGATGGTAACGGTGTTTTCGCCTTCAAATGCAAAGGATACGCCGGTATCTTCGGTTACCTTGCCGGCGACTGTCTGCAATACATCCATACCAAATCCTTCGACAACTGCTTCAGCGCGGTTAGGAACGACATTGATCTTGGTTCCGGCAGTGACGCTGACGATTCTGGGCAGCTCGGAAGACTCGGGGTAGGATGCATGGTAGAAACCACGGATAGAGCCTTTTTCGATATTGATGCAGGGGAATTCAGCATCAGGCGAGAAGGTGCAGGGTGCTTCCGGCTGTTTCTGATAATAATGGTGGATGTCGCTGCTTCCGCATTCCTCATCGGTACCCAGAATCAGACGGCAGTTATATGCAAGCGGAATACCCAGTTCTTTTACCGCCATCATCGCATACAGTGCAGCGACAGCCGGACCTTTATCGTCGGCAGTTCCGCGTCCGTACAGCTTGTTGCCGACCAGTTTGGGCTCAAACGGTGCGGTGACCGTCCAACCGTCAGATACCGGAACGACGTCCAGATGGGCGAGGATATCCAGCTGAGGTGCTTTATCATTCATATCTGCGGTGCAGACATAGCCGTCCCAGTTCTGGACGGTAAAACCTTTACCGGCGCAGATTTCCATGGCTTTTTCCAGCGCTGCGGCAGGACCTTTGCCAAAAGGTGCACCGGGAGCGGGTTCACCGCGGTCGCTCTGAATTCTGACCAGTGCGGAGATATCGTCAATCATCTGCTGACGGTGGCTTTCCATATAAGATGCGATTTGCTCTTTGAGCATTTGTCACACAACCTTTCCTGTTGTAGGGATAATTTCACATACGTTCATTATATCCTGTTTACCATGGCTTGTCAATCAAACGGGGATTGGGGCAGCCGATTTTTACAGTTATTTCTCTAAATTATCATTGTTTTGACCAGGCGATTATGGTATCATATAACAAATGATTTACAGTAGGGGAGCAAGTGATATGGCGTTTATCAAGGGCAGAGATCTTTGCAGGGCATTTTTCCTGGAAGCGGCAAAACCATTGCTGGATGAATCGTTTCCGGAACTTTCATATTCGGCTGGGCTTTTGGGATATGGCTCGGACGTATTGGGGTATGACGATGCGGTATCGACCGATCATATGTGGGGACCTCGTTTTTACCTGTTTCTTTCCGAAAAGGATATCGGGCTGAAACCACAGATTGAAAAGCTGTTTGCAGAAAAACTGCCGGTCAGCTTTCTTGGATACAGCGTCAATTTTTCCGAACCTGACCCGAATGATGGCGGTGTCCGGCATCCGGTACCAGTGGAAAATGGACCGGTTTCACCGCTGATCTGGATTTATACGCCGCATGGTTATCTGAAAGAATACCTCGGAAAATCTGACCTTGAGCAGCTTTCTGAGGCCGACTGGCTTGCATTTTCGGAACACCGGCTGCTGGCGCTGCGTTCGGCGGAATTTTACACCGATGGTCTTCAGATGAAAGAGCTGCTTGCTCCTTTAGGGTTTTACCCGACGGATGTCCAAAAATACCTGATTGCGTCCAACTGGTCGCTGATTGCAGAGGAACAGGCTTTTGTCGGCCGGTGTGCTCAGGTTGGGGATGAAATCGGGTCGCGTCTTGCATGTGGACGGATTGTGGAACGACTGATGCGGCTGTGTTTTTTGTACTGCGGAGAGTATGCGCCATACAGCAAATGGTTTGGAACCGCGTTTTCCCGACTTCCGATTGATGGAAAACTGAAAGACGCGATTACCGTCGCTGTAAGTGCACCTGATTATCCGCAGCGTGAAGCGGCATTGGTGGAAGCACAGCTGCTGACTGCAGATCTGCATAACCAGTCCGGAATTACCGAGCCGGTTGCAGTAAAAGCACAAAAATACTTCGGACGGGATATGACCGTTATTTTTGCCGACCGGATTGTGCAGGCTGTGCAGGATACCCTTAGCAGAACACCGCTGGAAGGACTGCCGCTGCTGGGAAGTATCAGCGAAGTTGCAAATATGGTCACCTTTTCGGACAATCCACGCTGGCAGTCACGGATAGGTGCGCTGTATTCTCCGGTTACATCAACATTCGACAATTGAAATCAGATAAATAAAAAGGAAGATGCTGTGATGAAGGGAATAATTATTTATGGAACGGTATATGGTTCGACAAAGCGTTACGCACAGAAATTATCCCAGCTGACCGGATGGGAAGTGATGAGCTATGACAGAGTGAAATCGCTGTCGGGTTACGATGCGGTCGTTCATCTGGGCGGATTATACGCAGGTGGAATCAAAGGATTGAAAACAACGGTTAAAAACCTTCCCGATACTGCAAAACTGATTGTCGTGACGGTAGGACTTGCGGACCCGGACAGCCCAGAAAACTGCCGGAATCTGCAAACTGCGCTGGAGCGTCAGCTGCCGGAGAATATTCTGGAGAGGACACAAAGTTTTCACCTCAGAGGCGCGATTGATTATGAAAAGCTGCATCTTTCTCATAAAATGATGATGGCGCTGCTGATTCGCTCAATTAAGGCTAAACCATCAGAACAATGGTCGGATGAAGACCGGATGATTGTGCAGACCTATAATCAGAAGGTTGATTTTGTGAATTTTGAAGGCCTGAGAGTGATTACGGAAGCTATGCGGCAGATTCTTTAACTGCCGGAAATACAGATATAAAAACGGAAGGTGTGCATTGCATACCTTCCGTTTTGCAGTTTATCAGCAATCTTTGCTGATGCGGACGACCGCTTTTACAATATTGTTTTTGTCTGAAACGCTTTTATCCATTGCATTCTGGATATCATCGAAATCAAAAATGTCGGTGACAATCCCTTTGAGGTTGACCTTACCGGCTGCAACCGCATCAATCGCCATCGGGTAGATATGGCGGTAGCGGAAAACCGTCTTGAAGGTCAGTTCCTTGTCCAGTGCCAGACTCAGTGGCAGTGTCATTTCACCCGATTTGCTGTATCCGACCAGTACAATTGTTGCGCCTTTTCGGGTCATGGAAATCGCCTGACGGGTGCAGATTTCGGTACCAGATGTCTCAATGACCAGATCACAGCCTCTGCCGCCGGTCAGCTGCATGACCGCCTCAACTGCATCCTGTTCCCGGCCATTGATGACACCATCGGCGCCAAGTTCAATCGCTTTTTCCAGCCGCTTTTCCATCAGGTCGACGACATATACCTTTGATACGCCTTCCGCTTTCAGCGCCATCATCGATACCAGCCCGATACAGCCTGCTCCCAGAACCACCGCAGTCTGACCGGCATGTGCGCCGCCCTGATTGGCAGCATGGAAACCGACTGCCAGAGGTTCAATCAGAGCGCCTTCCATTGTGCTGACATTGTCCGGCAGTTTAAAGCAGAGCGCCGCTTCATGGGCGACATATTCTTGAAAGACACCGTCAACAGGAGGTGTTGCAAAGAAAATGACGTCGGGACAGAGGTTATATTCGCCTTTGCGGCAGAATTCACAGTGTCCGCAGGTTTTGCCCGGTTCCAGTGCGACCCGGTCGCCGACTTTGAGGTGACGGACGTTTTCACCCACTTCGACTACTCTGCCGCCTGGTTCATGTCCCAGAACGAAAGGCGGTTTAACGACGTATTTGCCGATAGCACCTGTTTCATAATAGTGCATATCGCTGCCGCAGATGCCGACATATTCCAGCTTAACCAGTACCTCATCCGGGCCGGGAGTCGGGATATCCCGTTCAATAAACCCCATCTGTCCGATGCCGTTCATGACGGCGACCTTCATTTTACCCTGCATAGCTGACGCCTCCATCAATATGTATTTACTTTTATAAAGTATTTATGAAAGTATCTATATTAAAACACCATTTGCAGTTTTTGTCAAGAGGTTAAATGAACTTTTCCCAAAAAACAAACAGACGGAACGTTTTTCCGTCCCGTCTGTATTACAGCTCCTGAATAAACCGTTCAATCTGCATCAACGCCGCTCCCATCGCGGAAGCCTCTCGTTTATACCGGCAAAACCGGAAATATTCTGCATCCGGTTCAAAGGTGTTGCGTCCGGACAGAAGCTGCCGGATTTTGTCTCCGTACTCCTCAAGATATCCGCCCACATATCCACCTGCAATAATCGGGCAGTCAAACGCCATCCGCAGGTTATTGACCGCTGTCGCCAGATACCGCAGATATTCTTCCCAGGCCGCTGTGGCAGCCGGGTCATTGTTCCTTAGCAGTTCGAAAAACTGTTCCAGATTGCCGTCGGTATGTTCCGTCAGTACTTTTGCTGAACAGTATGCGTCCAGACAACCGCGCTTGCCGCAGTAACAGGTTTTCCCATCCATCACCAGCGTCATGTGTCCGAATTCAGCTGCCCGAAGATGGTCACCTTCGTACAGTTCACCGCTGTTGAGAATCGCGCCGCCGACGCTGTTGCTCAGTGAGAGGTAAACGACGTTTCCGGGTGCATCCTCTCCCCATACTTCTGCCAGTCCGGCAGCGCTTGCGTCGTTGACAAACAGACAGGGAAAGGGAATATGCCGGGAAAAGAAGGATGTCGGCAGGTTTTCGGTTCCCAGTACCTGTGAAACGACCAGCGTTTCACCCGATATATCCAGAATACCCGGCAGAGCAATTCCGCATCCCAGCAGTTTTTCTGAATCGATGCCGAACCTGGCTGTAAATTCCGCCACCATTTCACCCAACTGACGGCTGTACTCTTCATCTGTCGAAAATTCCTTTTTGCGACGCTCATATCCTGCCAGCTGTCCCGATAGGTCGGCAAGCACCATGCCGATATGATTCTGGGTGATTTCAATACCAACCGCCATTTTTGCTTCTCTGACTGGAGCAAAAGCCCGTGCTTTTCTGCCGCCGGTGGAAGCAAATTCTCCGACTTCCTGTACCAGTCCCATTTCGATCAGTTCCCGGACATTCTGTAAAACCGTCGGCCAGCTGTTTTGCAGAATAGAGGCGAGTTCCGGCTGGGAAATGCGGTCACACCTGAGAATACAGCGCAGGGTACGGATTCGGTTATTCTTTTTGATATCGCGGCTGCTTGCCCGCTGTTCCTTCATCTTCATCATCCTTATCCATGATACTATCATATTAACCGATTTTGCGAAGATTGGCAAGCAGATGCCGCTGCTTTCCGGCTGCCTGTGCGATTATTCGTGAAAAAGTTCTTCCCGGGTCAGTTCACGGTGTACCCTGCATGGATTGCCGAAAGCGATTACGTTGTCCGGAATATCTTTTGTCATGACGCTGCCTGCGCCGATCACCACGTTGCTGCCAATCGTCACACCCGGCATCACTCTGACACCGGCTCCAATCCATACATTGTCACCAACCGTAATCGGTAGTGCATATTCCAGTCCTTCATTGCGGTCGGTAACGCTGACAGGATGACCGGCGGTGTAAAAACCGCAGTCGGGTGCAATGAAAACATTGTCTCCGAATTTTACCCTTGCACCGTCGAGGATGACAAGATTATGGTTGGCAAAAAAGTTTTCGCCGATTTCAATGTTATACCCGTAATCACACCAGAAAGGTGCATTAATCATAAAGTTTTCTCCGGTTTTGCCGAGGATTTCCCGCAGCAGTTCTGCCTTTTTTTCCAAAGCGGACGGCATCAGCTGGTTGTATGCAAAACACTTGTCTTTGCAGCCGATAATTTCCCGGCCAAGCTCCTGATCGTAATTGGGATTGTAGATCATACCCAGATCACGTTTTTCCTTTTCTGTCATGTAAATCTCTTCTTTCCGCGGTATTCACTTTACGCCAATATCACTATTATAGGGTTCGGGTATATCGCTGTCAAGCCGGGCCGCTGGTCAGAAAATTATCTTTGCTTTTAGGCTCGGGTAATGGTATAATAAAGAATACGATATCCATTGACGAAAGGCGGGAGAAAATATGTCTTCACCACTGGCTGACCATCTGCGTCCGCAGACGCTGGATGAGGTTGTCGGGCAGAAACATCTTTTAGGAGAGAAAGGTGCGCTTTCCCGCATCATCGAAGGCGGACGAATCCCGAATATGATCTTTTACGGGCCGTCCGGAGTCGGGAAGACGACGGTTGCCCGGATTATCGCCCGGCGTGCCGGAAAAAAGCTGCATAAGCTCAACGGTACCAACGCTTCACTGGCGGATATCAAGGCGGTTGTCGAAGATCTCGATTCCATTTCCGGTTATCAGGGTGTGGTACTCTATCTGGACGAGATTCAGTACCTCAATAAAAAACAGCAGCAGTCACTGCTGGAATACATCGAGGACGGCAGAATCACGTTGATTGCTTCCACTACCGAAAACCCGTATTTTTATATCTATGGTGCGATTCTTTCCCGGTGTACCGTCTTTGAATTCAAGGCAGTCGAACCGGAAGAGGTCGAAAAGGCGGTATTGAGAGGATTTGACCAGCTTTCGGCTGAAATGGGATTTTCGATTCAGCTGGAAGACGGTGTGAGCGCGCATATTGCGCGTGCTTGTGGCGGTGATGTCCGCAAGGCACTCAATACGGTGGAATTGCTGACGCTCTCTTCCGAAAAAACGGAGGACGGAAACCGGTTGGTCACGATGGACAAGGCGCGGGAGCTTTCCCAGCGCAGTGCAATGCGGTATGACCGGGATGGCGATGAACACTATGACATCGTTTCGGCCTATCAGAAGTCGATGCGTGGTTCCGATCCGGACGCTGCGATTCATTATCTTGCAAGGCTGCTGGAAGCGGGCGACCTGATATCTGCCTGTCGTCGACTGATGGTATGTGCCTGTGAGGATGTTGGACTTGCTTATCCGCAGATTATCCCGATTGTCAAGGCGGCGTGTGATATTGCAATGCAGGTCGGACTTCCAGAAGCACGATTGCCGCTGGCGGACGCAGTCATTCTGGTTGCGACTTCTCCCAAATCCAACACTGCTCACGATGCCATCAATGAGGCAATGGCCGACCTCAAGGCAGGCCGTAGCGGCCCGATTCCGCGTACCCTGCAAAACAAGCATTTTGATGGGGAAGACCAGAAAGTTAAGGGACAGTTTTATCTCTACCCGCATGATTTCCCAAACCGCTGGGTCGAGCAGCAATATCTGCCCGATGCCCTTAAAGACCGGGTGTATTATCATCCGGCCGATAATAAAAATGAACAGGCAGCCGCAGCCTATTGGAAAAAAATCAAAGGAAAAGGCTGACTCGGTCAAGCGTTGACCCGGTCAACATTTGACCTTAAAATTTCCCGAAAGGAACACGATATGAACATTAAAGAACAGCTGGAACCACTGCTTTTAAAAGTGCAAAAACCCGCGCGGTATATCGGCGGTGAGCTGCACAGTATCGTCAAGGACAAATCTACGGTTGATTTCCGAATTGCCCTCGGTTTTCCGGATACCTATGAGATTGGTATGTCCCATCTGGGTCTGAAAATCCTGTACGATATCATCAACGCTGACCCGCATTGCTGGGCAGAGCGTGTCTATACACCCTGGACAGACTTTGAAGCACTGATGCGCCAGAAAGGACTGCCGCTCTACGGTCTGGAAAGTCTTGACCCGCTGAGTGAGTTTGACGTAATCGGTTTTTCGCTTCAGTATGAGCTGTCTTATACCAACGTCCTCAATATGCTCGACCTGTCCGGCCTGAATCCGATTGCTGCCGAGCGTTCGGAAGATGACCCGGTAATCATTGCCGGCGGTCCATGTGCCAGCAACCCTGAACCTCTGGCAGACTTTATCGACCTGTTCCAGATCGGTGAAGGGGAAGAGGTCATGATGGAAATGATCGCTCTTTACCGTGAAATGAAAGCGGATGGCAGCTATACCAAAAAGGATTTTCTCCGCCGTGCTGCACAGATTCCGGGTATCTATGTTCCGTCTCTTTATGAAGTCAGCTACCATGACGATGGTACAATTGCAGCTGTTACACCGAAAGACGGCGCACCGGCAAAGGTTACCAAGCGGATTATTCAGGATATGTCCAGTGTCCGTTATCCGTCTACCTTCATTGTTCCATATATGGAGACGGTACATGACCGCGCTGTTCTGGAAGTCATGCGCGGATGTATTCGTGGCTGCCGGTTCTGTCAGGCTGGGTTTATTTACCGTCCGCTGCGTGCCAAGAACCCGGATGTTCTCTGTGCACAGGGTAAAGCACTGTGTGATTCGACCGGCTATGACGAACTGTCCCTTTCCAGCCTGTCGACTTCTGACCATCCCCAGGTTGAACAGTTGCTCAGCCGTATGATCGACTATACCGATGAGAAAAAGATCGGGCTGTCGCTTCCGTCGCTCCGTGTGGATAACTTCTCGGAAGAACTGCTCGAAAAAGTCAGCCGTATTCACAAAACCGGTCTGACCTTTGCACCCGAAGCCGGTAACCAGCGGATGCGCAATGTCATCAATAAAGGTGTCGATGAAGACGAGATCATGAACACCTGTAAAATTGCCTTTGAAGGCGGTTACACCTCGGTCAAGCTGTATTTCATGTCCAGCCTGCCTACCGAGACGGACGAGGATGTAAAGGATATCGGACGGCTTGCACAGCGGATTGTCGACCTCTATTTCAGCCTTGAAAAACGTCCGCGCAAGATGGTCAGTGTTTCGATTTCGGTTGCGGTTTTTGTTCCGAAATGTGATACGCCGTTCCAGTGGGTCGGACAGGATGACTTTGAAACCATCAAGCGTAAACAACAGGCACTTCTTGATACCATCCGTTCTCGTAAAATCAGCGTCGCATGGCATGATGTCCATACCAGTGTTCTGGAAGGCGTCATTGCGCGTGGTGACCGCCGACTTGGAAAAGCAATCTACCTTGCATGGAAAAAAGGCTGCCGTCTGGACAGCTGGAGCGAGTGCTTTGATTATGATAAATGGATGGAAGCTATCCGTGAAGCGGGTCTGACGGTTGAATTCTACGCCAGCCGTACCCGTGATCTGGACGAGATTCTGCCCTGGGATCATATCGACGTCGGCGTCTCCAAGAACTTCCTCAAGCACGAATGGGAAAAGGCTCAGCGTGCGGAAGTGACCAAAAACTGCCGTGAACAGTGTGCCGGATGCGGTGCATCCCGGCTGCTGGACAGAAAGGACGGTGTCTGCGTTGAGTGAGAAAAATTCCGATCAGAACAGAAAGATTGTAGTCGTTCAGGGAAAAGATATCTATGAATATCGCGCCTTTTATAAGAAGTTTGAGCGGGCAAAATATATCTCTCACCTTGACCTTTACCGCGCCATTCAGCGCACCTTCCAGCGTGCAAATATTCCGGTATGGTATACCGAAGGGTACCATCCGCATATTTATCTGACCTTTCCGATGCCGATTTTCCTCGGCTGTGAAGGTGTTGAGGAAAGTTTTGATTTCCGGACTACGGTTGACTGTCCGCCTTCTCAGCTGATGGAGCAGCTGAACGCCGCATTCCCGGAAGGAATCCGCATTACCAAGGTACAGGCTCCGGTCCATAAAGCATCGGAAATTGCCAAGGCAGATTATACCTTGCTGTTTACCGCTGATGAGCTGGACAATGCGTCTTTGCTGGGTAAGTGGGAAGCATTTGTCTCACAGCCTCAGATTCCCGCAACCAAACATACCAAAAAAGGCCCGAAGGAAATCGACCTGAAGCCGATGATCTATGCTA
>DVLW01000160.1 GCA_018715285.1 Candidatus Faecivivens stercoripullorum
GCCAGTTGTCTGATAGATATGAATTTGCCATCGTCCGCAAACTGGATAACTGTACTATCGGCGGAACATCACTCAATCAAATCAGCCGCCTTCACAAAACAGCCGGCGGTGGAATATGGCTGAACCGAAAATATCAGGGAATGGGATATGGAACCGAAGCGTTTGGGCTGAGAATCCGCTTTGCGTTTGAACAGCTGGGTTTACGGAAACTGGAAAACGGTTATTTTGCCGGCAACCAGGCGTCCTGGAAAATGCAGCAGAAATTTGGCTACAAACAGGAAGGAATCCGAAGACAGAAATATATCTGCCCTGCTACCGGAGAAACAGTCGATGAAGTCCTTACAGGTCTGCTGCGTGAAGAATGGATTGATTTTCTTCCAGAAACTATATAACAATACAAAAAGGCTTCCCACATAAAAGGAAGCCTTTTGCAATACAATCAACTATTTAGAGTACAGCATTTTCGCGGTTATACTTTTCGTTGCGTTCATCGTGGATAACACCCGACCAGTTCATGCCATATCCAAAGTCATAGGTATGACCTTCCGAATCGGTATACGGCGTCATATCAAACGGCAAGTCCTCGCAGTGGGTCTCGACCGTCTCCATATCCGCCGGCATGATAAAAGGCAAAAGTGCCGAAGGTTCTGCACCACCGGTCAGGATGGTGTAGGTTGGCTTCCGGTCGACATAAAAGTCAACCAGCAGCGCATCCAGATAAGGCTCGAACTCAGCCGGTACCGTCATATTGGCGACTGTCAGCACTGCGACGACCGGTTTATCACCCATTACCCGGCGCATCTCGATAACATTATCCAGGTCTTTTTCATTATAGCAGACAGCGGTTTTCCCTTTATAGCTGCGGTTGGGATTTTCGGTTTCGCGGTAATCGCCCTGTCCGATGCTCTGTTCTCTGGCAGAAACAGCGGTATAGGGACGGTATTGCAGGCTGATCGGCAGATATCCCTTTTCGCCCAGCCGGTCGTCGTCATTATATCCGAGGCTCTGCGGGCTTTCCATCAGTACCAGCGCAACATCTGCCTCTTCCGGCGTGTCAACCAACGTCAGGAAAGGTGCAATCTGTTCGGGAATAGCAGGTTTAATCACCTTATCATCTTCCAGATTGCCGAAGAAATTGATTTTTCCCTTTTCCAGACGGTCAGGGACATAGACTTTGGTACCCGGTTTGAGCGGCAGGACATTGTTTTTGTTTTTCAGCAGGACGATAGACTCCAGCTGACGTTTAAAGCCAAGGTCGACATATTCCTGTTTGCCGATTACCTCCCGGCTCTCGTCCGCGACCAGATAGGGGTTTTCAAACAGTCCGGTTCTGAACAGCGGCAGCAGAATCCGGTAAGCAGTCTCTTCAAACCGTTTTTTCATGACCTCTTCGCCGTACTTTTCGACGCCGAGATTATACGCTGCCATTACCGGCTCTACCTCATTGTCGCCGCCGAACTGGTCGACACCGTTCATAATCGCCTTGAGAATACGTGCAGGACGCTCCATCGTCTCGACACCGTGGGAAGCATGTGCAAATGCCGAAACCTTTTCGCCCGTTTCATGCTGGGTTACGCCCCAGTCGGTGCAGACAATACCATCAAAATGGTATTTCTCGCGGAGCAGGTCATGAATAATATAATGAGAATAAGCATTGCCAACATCTTCATCAGGGTCAATTCCGGTCGAGATGGTATAATACGGCATAATTGCGCCGCACATACCAGTCGGACCATCCAGTTTGAACGCGCCTTCGGTAAAGACGCTCATATGCATATCAAAGTTGTTTCCGGGATAAACCGCATATTTGCCGTAAGCATAATGCGCATCCCGTCCGCCTTCACCGGTGCCGCCGCCCGGCCAGTGTTTCGCCATCGCGTTGACCGAACCGGTGCCCCAGCCATCTTTGGAGCCTTCGGTGGTCTGGATGCCGTCACAGTAAGCGCGCGCCATATCCTGCGACATTTTCACATGTGCGCCGAAAGTATCTCTAGTCCGCATCCAGCGAGGATCGGAACCGAGGTCAATCTGGGGAGACAACGCAGAAGTAATACCCATTGCACGGTATTCCTTAGCGACGATTGCGGCATGTTCTTTTACAACCTCCGGACGGAAGGTCGCAGCCAGTCCAAGTCCCTGCGGCCATTTGGAAGTCGTAACGACTTCACCCGACTGGCGGCCGGTAGGATTCCGGGTACCATGACGCGGGTCAGAGGAAGTCGACACCGGAATACCAAACGGAGAACTCTCCGCGAGGCTCTGAATGTTATTATTCCAGCGGGCAAGCGTCTCAATGCCGGCAACGTCGGTTACCAGTACCGTTCGGATGCCATCCCCTGAAATAAAGCTTTTCTGCTGGTCAGAAAGGTCATACGGTTTTGCATCGCTTTCGCTGAATTTCTTACCGTCATAGGTACCGGCAAAGCGTCCAAACTCACCGGCCGGAACCTGCTGATGGGATGAAAACAGCGTCAATCCTGCGATTGCCTTTGCATCCAGCCGGGATGCGAGATCGCGTGCCCGTTCTTCACTGGACAGCCGCCAGTCCTCATAGGGCAGCAGTTCACCGGTACCAGCGAGGTCTTTGAAGGCAAAGCCATCTTTTTCGATAATCGGTGCTGTCGTTACACCCAGAACCGCGCCGCCTTCGTTCTCAATCCGGGTATAATAACCGTTATCCTTTTTCTGATAAGCCATAAAACAAAATCCTTTCCTGCAAAATATTGTACGCTATTTAAATTATACAGGAACTTCCGCATCCACGTCAATGTACAAAACAGGAATCATTTCCGGCTTTTTTTGTTCAAACCGCAAACAGCACAGACGGTATTTACTCTGCACGCAGGTAAAAATCAATATAGTCGGTCAGCGTCTGTCCATCCTCCAGATCTTCCACCACAACATTTTCATCGTTCCCATTGAGTGTCACCACCGGTTTTCCAACCCGGTCGGCACGCAATCGGATAAACCAGATCACCGGTTCAGAACCGTCCTCTGCCGTTCCAGTCACATCGATTTTCAGCCCAACTCTGCCCCAATAGTTGGCATCTCCGTCTGAATCCAGTTCCGCATCGGTATATCCACGCAGACAGAGATACCCGACCAGCGTTTCCTTTTCACCGTCCTTACCAGCCAACGTCTGACGGTCCCACAGCAGATAGGCACCATCTTCCTGACACTCTCCAAGCCATTCATTGAGAGCCGTATCTTTTGCAAGTTCCGGCTGCAATGCAAACAGCTCCTCAATTGTATGCGGGCCATCCTGAACGGTAGAGAATCCACCATGGTCCAGCGGCGACGAGAACGCCAGCATTCCAATCAACATCAGCGGCAGTAAGATACTCATCGCCAAAACCCATCCCAGCCAGTGCTCCTTTTTTTCCACAACCGGCGGTGTCCGCTGTGGAAGCTCTGTTCCGCAGGACGGGCAGAGCTTCCAATTGGATTCGACCGTCCGTTTACAGGATGGGCAGCGGAGTTTCAGCTCTGTTCCGCAAAACGGGCAGATAACAAAATCCGGTGAAATCCGCTGCCGGCAGCCGGGACAGCGATCAGCTGAACGATTGGCCCGGGCAATCAGATAGAGTGCCAGCCCGCAGAACATAGGCAGAAAAACCGCACACAGCGTCCATCCAGCGGCGTTCATACCTCTTGCCTTTGCGTCCCTCCAGACAAATACGCCAATCAGCACCAGCGACAGCAAAACCAGGCCGCCAAATCCAGCCAGTAAAACTACCGTCATCCTCATCTGACCACTCCTTTCTCCCGCTGGCGTTCCATTCTTTTGCAGAAGATAACTACTGCCGCCAGTCCCGACCAAACCCATACAACCATCCCAGCCGATATAATAGCAGCCAGCCAGAAAATCTCCATCTGCCTTCCCATTTCCAGCAGTACCGCTATTCCAATCATCACTGCGATCAGCGACAGTACCATTCCGACCGCCAGTATCGACAGCTGACGTATCAGACGGCGCCTGTCTGCTTCGCGGACAGCTGCCTGAACATCCAGCTGAGGTGTATCAAAAGACTGTTCTGCCGCTGCCTGTGCGATCATCTGCGGCAGATTCATTTCATCCGGTTTACGATTATTCATCCACAAGCGCCTCCTTCAGCAGTTTCCGTGCACGCAAAAGCCTGCTTTTCACTCCATTGACCGAAAGTCCAAGAATACCCGCTGCCTGAGATTCGGTATACCCCTGCATATATACGAGGATGACCGCAACCCGCAGCTTATCCGGCAACCGTCCGACCGCATCCAGCAGACTGAGCCGTTCATCACTGGATATCTGCGGAGAAACTGCGGTCGTTTCCAGACCAGACAGAGGTAAAAACCTGCGCAGCCGCTGCCGTCTCAGTGAATCGCGATACAGATTGACGCAGATTCTGGTCAGCCAGGGTTCAAATGGTTCCCCATCCCGAAAACTGTCCCGTTTCATCAAAACCCGTACCCAGGTTTCCTGATACAGTTCTTCGGCTGCGTCACGTTGTCTGCACAGGTGCATACATAATCCAAACAGCCGCGTTCCATACGCATCGACCCACTCCTGCGGTGCAGCAGCCATAACGGTTCCCTCCTTTCGGTTTGCTGACCAGATATACGCACCGGCACCCAAAAAGGTTTCATGACAATCTGCCGGGACCCATATCCACAAAAAAATCCGCCTGCCATACTGGCA
>DVLW01000161.1 GCA_018715285.1 Candidatus Faecivivens stercoripullorum
CAAAAGAAACAGCCTGAGCGAACGCGGCGCGGAGCCCGCGCTGCCTAGTTCGCGACGGTCGCTCCTGCTTCGCAATCCGCTCGATTGCAAAAGAAACAGCCTGAGCGAACGCGGCGCGGAGCCCGCGCTGCCTAGTTCGCGACGGTCGCTCCTGCTTCGCAATCCGCTCGATTGCGATAGTAACAGCCTGAGCGAACGCGCCGGGTAGATTGTGCATAATTATAAAATTGTTTTCATCCTCACAGTATTTCCTGCCTTGCGTACTGCAATCAAACGTGGTACACTGGAAAATAGAGTATAACGCATATTTTGTATATATTAAGGAGGAAACCAAATGCCCAACCGTCTGGAACAACTGGCAGTCGCGGATGAACTGAAACTGTATGCTGTCCATGCCCTGCCACCCGTCCATTCGCTGCTGCGCCGTCCAATGGGATGCATGGGCGAAGCGATTACCCTTTCCGCTCTGCGGCTATTAATACAGCAAGGTATAATTGTCCCGCAAGACTTTCCCTGTTCAGAAAGCCGGCTGGAAAACATCATCTGCCGGAATACCGAACGGGCATTGCTTCCGGCACGATGGTTTGCCGCAATTGGCAAAAATACTGTACCGGACGACCCGACGACTGCTTCTGCGCTGACAGCTCGCATCATCCGGGAAAAATGCGGCTGCAATCCTGACCAGTATCTGAAACAGGCCGGATTTTTGAATGGACAATATCGTCCTGCCTTTCATCCGGATGGCAGTACATTTGCGGCTGGGCTTGGAATGACGTCGGCAGATGCTGCACAGTTTATCGCAAAGATGATGCAGCTGAAAATCCTTTCACCGGAAGAACTGCCGGTCGGGAAATATGGCATGGCTGCTGTTCGGCTACAGGAAAATAAAGTCGCAGTATCTGCCGGATGGTTTCCGGACAGGGATACATTATTAGATGAAATAACAACGCTGGCTGAAAACAATCTGCCATTGGAGCAAACCGACAGCAGCGTATTTCAAAATGATGGACAGTCTCCAAAATTTGCTGGAAAAAGTTTTCTTCCCCGTGCCCGCAGACGTTTTCCATCTGTGCGTGAACTGGCCGGTGGTGCCGGAAGCCTGAACGGTACCGGCGGAGAAATTGCGCAGCTTTCTTTTCAGCTGGATAATAGAAAAGCAGTCATCTGCTGTATCGAAGAAGATGGCCGGTCGGTACTGAACTTCGGGTTTGACGGCTGGATTACAACGCGGTGTCCATCTGGGATATACGCCGGAAAAGCAATCTCAATGGATGACAGGCATTTTTGCGGACAGATCATCAATCTTGACGGCATTTCCCGGACAGAGATCCGGCTGGAATGGACACAGGGTGGACTGCTGCTGGAAACCAATCCGGAGTCAGAAACTGATGAGGCATTCTCTCTGCTGTTTGCAGAAGTGGAGGCATAAATGAAACAGATAAAAGATGCAGGTGCAATACTCTGCCTGCCTGAAAAAATCAGTGCGCCGCTGTTTACCGTTTGCTGTATTGGAAGCGCTGAACTGGCGGATGAACTTGCTTCGATAGAAAAGCAGCTGCCTCCCACTGCCCTGCTGATTTGCCCGGCTGAAAACTGGTTTTCGCTCTCACCATTATCTGCACCGCCGCTTCGTGAAGGAGAACCACCCTTTACACCGGGTGCCGGTGAAATGGTGGAAAAGGTGCATGAATGGCTGGATTATTTTGCGAAACGCTATCCAATCGATACGACACCTGAACACTGTGGAATTGCCGGATATTCGTTGGCTGGACTGACTGCGCTGTACGCACTGCATACCGGCGATACACATTTTGGATGGTTTTATTCGCTGTCCGGTTCCCTCTGGCTGGAAGGATGGGATGAATTTGCTGTCCAGCATCCATCCAAAAACGCCAACGTCTGGCTCTCTCTCGGAAAGAAAGAATCAAAGTCCGGTAATTTACGGATGCGACAGGTTGAACAGGCAACTATCCAGCAGGCTGAATTACTTCGTCAGGTGCTCCCACCGGAAAATGTTGAGCTGACTTTTCATCCCGGCGGACATTTTCATGATATACCGGCAAGATGGGCAGCAGCTTTACAATGGAAGCGGTGCAGACAAAATCCCGACAGTACCCAGTCCTGACCGGCAAATCAGATTGCAATAGCTTGTTTTTAAGGAGGCGTTTTCATGAAGAAACTGACATTTAAATACCAGATTTTACTCGGAATTATCTTCATCCTTCTTGGAAATGTTCTTGCATTCATATTCCATCACGGGATTTTTACCAATCTTGCATGGATTCTGTACGGACTGTTATTTATTATACATCCAGTCTGTCCCGAACGCTTTACAGAATCCGGCCGTGAAAAACAGGGTATTCTGGCTGTTCGTATAGCAGGTGCAGTTTGTATCATCATTGGGCTGCTTGTCTGGTTTTACCCATAATTCAACACTTGTTGCTGCCGTGCTCGCCGCTGCATGGCAGCTTTTTTATTCGGATTTTTTCGGAAGTCAGTCTTTTGTGTTTCACAATCTGCCCGGCGCGTTCGCTCAAGCTGTTTTCTTCGCAATCGAGCGGATTGCGAAGCAGGAGCGACCGTCGCGAAACAGGCAGCGCGGGCTCCGCGTCGCGTTCGCTCAGGGTGTTATTTTTGCAATCGAGGCGGTCGGAACGCCGCCGACCATCGCGAACAAGTCCGCCCGGACACCGGGCCGCTTGACAAAATTTTACAGGAGAGGTATACTGTCTTTATCCTGATAATACTTAAAAAGCTGAAAGGACGATTTACGATGATTACTGTGGAAAAATGCACCGAACATCTCGCCGGTATGGTAAAAATCCCGACCGTTTCCAACGCGGAACTGGCGAAAATGGATTTCTCCAAATTCCAGCAGCTCCATGACTACCTGCGCGAAAGTTATCCGCTGATTCATCAGAAACTGAAACTGGAAATCATCGGCCGCGCCGGTCTGCTCTATACCTGGAAAGGTACCGGTGAATCAGACCAGCTGCCGCTCGTCCTGATCGCTCATCAGGACGTTGTACCCGAAGGTGACCTCTCCCTCTGGAAATATCCGCCTTACTCCGGCGTCGTTGAGGAAGGTATGCTGTGGGGCCGCGGTACAACCGACTGTAAGTGCAATATGATGGCGATTCTGGAAGCAGTCGAACACCTGCTGGAAACCGGTTTCCAGCCCGGTTATGATCTGTACATCGGCTTTGGTTATAATGAAGAAGTTATGGGCGGTGAAGGCCCTGCTGCCGGTTTGATCGTCGAAACACTCCGTGACCGCGGTGTAACTCCCGGCTGCGTTATCGATGAATGCGGCGGTGTCAGCAAGGGTAACCGGATGGGTTACGAAGGCATGATTGCAAGCATCGTCGTTGCGGAAAAAGGATATGCCGACTTTGAGCTGTATGTCGAACACAAAGGCGGTCACTCCTCTGTTCCTCCGAAAGACAGCGCTATGAAACTGCTGGCACAGGCAATCATCGCAGTCGAGGAAAACCAGTTCCCCTACCGCATCACCGAAAGCGTCAAGGCAAATGTTGAAGCATCTGCTCAGCTTTCCGATGATGAAAAGAGCTTGCTGCTCCGTGACGTCGAAGGCAACTGGGACAAACTGCTCCCGATTATCGAGGAAGATCCTTTCCTCTCTGCTCTGTTCCATACCACTACCGCCATTACGATGGCTTCCGGTTCCGAACAGGCAAATATCCTCCCGCAGAAAGCATCGGTCATCATCAACTGCCGTGCACTGGAAGGCGATACACTGGAAGTTCTTCAGAAACACTTTGAAGATATCGTTCCCGAAGGCGTCAAAGTCCGTCTGGTCAAAGGCGGCAATCCTCCCCGTGCTTCAAAGCTCCATTCTCACGGCTACGACCTGATTCAGTCGATCTGCGAGGAAAATTACCCTGGTATCGTCACCATTCCCGGATATATGCTGGGTGGTACCGACTCCCGTTATTACAGCGATATCTGCGAAAACGTCTATCGTTTCGGCAGCTTCCTCAGTGAAGGCAACTGGGGTCCCGCTCACGCTGCAAACGAGTGCATCCCGGTCAATATTCTGACGACCGGTCCTGAATTCTTCGTCAAATTCATCACCAGATATTGATATCAAATGTTGTCATACTGTCGGGCAGTTTTATGCTGTCCGGCAGTATTATTTTGGTAAAACTTGAATTTATTTTCAAAAAACCCTTGACAAAACCACTTTCCTCTGTTATAATAATGCATGTTCCGTTGAGAATATGGAACACAAAAATTGCAGATGTGGCGGAATTGGCAGACGCGCTACTTTGAGGTGGTAGTGAGGTTTCTCGTGTGGGTTCAAGTCCCGTCATCTGCACCATATGCGGATATGGCGGAATTGGCAGACGCGCTAG
>DVLW01000021.1 GCA_018715285.1 Candidatus Faecivivens stercoripullorum
CGTGTCGGCCGCAATGCTGTACCGGATGTTTATACCGAAGATAACTGCCCGTTTGAGATGGACAAGGCAACCGTTCTCGGTGAAGGCAGCGACATTGCGATTATTGCCTGCGGCGAGATGGTAGAAGCAGCTGTCAAAGCAGCGGAAGTCCTCAATGCCGAGGGTATTTCCACCGGTGTACTGGATATGTACTGTGTCAAACCGCTGGATACCGAAGCGGTCATCAAGGCGGCAAATGCAGCCAAAGCAGTTATTGTCATCGAAGAACACACCACCATCGGTGGTTTAGGCTCGATGGTTTGTCAGGTAATTGCAGCAAACGCACCTCGTAAAGTTACCTGCATGGGACTTCCGGACGCTCCTGTCATTACCGGAACATCCCGTGAAGTATTTGATTATTATCATCTCAACTGCGACGGTATTGTCGCAGCGGCAAAGCAGCTGCTGGGTTAACCCGGAAAGGACGGATTCCACGATGAAATATATCCTTGCCATCGACCAGAGTACATCGGGAACCAAGGCGCTTTTGTTTGATGAATCCGCTCAGCTGATCGGGCGCAGCGACCTGCCGCATACTCAGAAGATTTCTGAAAACGGCTGGGTCGCGCATGACCCGATGGAGATCTGGGAGAATACCAAAGGCGTTGTAAAGGCAGTTGTGGAAAAGACCGGAATTGACCGCGGTGAGATTGCCGGTATTGGCATCAGCAACCAGCGGGAGACAGCACTTGTCTGGGACAGAGAAAGCGGACTTCCGGTTTATGACGCGATTGTCTGGCAGTGTGCCCGTGGTGCGAAGATCTGCGAAGGACTTTCGGAATATGCCGACATGATTCGCGAACGCACCGGTTTGCGGCTGTCGCCTTATTTTTCAGCGGCAAAGATTGCCTGGGTACTGCAAAATGCCGGTGATCTGTCCGGCCGTAAACTCTGCTGCGGAACAATTGATTCCTGGCTGGTTTTCAAAATGACTGGGGGAGCGGAGTTCAGATGTGATTACTCGAATGCTTCCCGTACCCAGCTTTTTAATATCCGTACCCTGTCCTGGGACGCAGATATCTGCAAGCTGTTCGGTGTTGACCCCGATACACTTCCTGAAGTTACCGATTCGGATGGACTGTATGGTTATACCGATCTGGATGGTTATCTTCCTGCAAAGGTTCCGATTCATGGTGTGCTCGGAGACAGTCATGGTGCACTGTTCGGTCAGGGCTGCCTGACACCCGGAATGATTAAGGCAACATTTGGTACCGGTTCATCAGTTATGATGAATACCGGAGACAAGCCGATTTTTTCTGATGCCGGAATTGTTACTTCGCTTGCCTGGTGTATGGGCGGCAAGGTCAATTATGTACTGGAAGGTAATATCAACTATACCGGTTCGGTTATCAAATGGCTGGTTGATGATGTAAAACTGCTGACCGCATCCCGTGAATCGGGTGAACTGGCGGCACAGGCTAACCCGGAAGATACAACCTATCTTGTCCCGGCTTTTTCGGGACTGGGTGCGCCGTACTGGGACAGTGAGGCGAAAGCCTGCATCTGTGGTATGACCCGAAGCACCGGTAAGGCGGAGATCGTCAAGGCTGCGGAAGAATGCATTGCCTATCAGATTACCGACCTTGTCCTGCTGATGCAGCAGGAATCCGGTATGCCGGTAACTGAACTGCGGGTAGACGGCGGTCCCACCAAAGACCGTTATCTGATGCAGTTCCAGTCGGACATGCTCTCTATTCCGGTTGCGGTTCCGCACAATGAGGAACTGTCCGGTATCGGTGCAGCATACGCGGCAGGTTTTGCATTGGGAATCTGGGACAAGTCGGTTTACGAGAAAGAACAGCGTACCCGTTATACCGCGTCGATGACGGATGAGACCCGTCAGAAACGGTATGATGGCTGGAAACAGGCAGTAAAAAGTGTTTTGACCCGATAAGACAATATAAGGAGCCGTAATTATGAAATTTTTTATCGATACCGCGAATATTGATGAAATCCGTAAAGCCAATGATATGGGCGTCATTGCCGGTGTTACCACCAACCCTTCGCTGATTGCAAAAGAAGGCCGCGATTACGCAACCGTCCTCAAAGAGATTGCCGAAATCGTCGATGGTCCGATTTCCGGTGAAGTGAAGGCTACGACCGAAGACGCCGAAGGCATGATTGCGGAAAGCCGTGCAATTTACGCACTCGACCCCAAGCATATGGTCGTTAAAATCCCGATGACGGTCGAAGGTCTGAAAGCGATTAAGGTTCTTTCTTCGGAAGGTATTCCGACCAACTGCACGCTGATCTTTTCCGCAAACCAGGCGCTTCTGGCAGCCCGTGCCGGTGCAACCTATGTCAGCCCGTTTCTTGGCCGTCTGGACGATATTTCCCAGCCGGGTATCGAACTGATTGAGACGATTACTGCAATGTTCTCCCGTTTCCCGGAAATCAAGACTGAGATTATCTGTGCTTCTGTCCGTAACCCGATTCATGTCACCGACTGTGCACTTGCCGGTGCAGATATAGCAACTGTTCCGTACAAGGTTATTGAACAGATGACCCATCATCCGCTGACCGATCAGGGCATCGTCAAATTCCAGGAAGATTATCGCAAAGTATTCGGTGAATAAAAACGTAAGTCATTATATTCTTTTATAAGGAGGCCAACCAATCATGAGCTGTACCTATCCTGTAACCGCACCGCGATGGGGCGTATTTGAAGTTACGATGCCAGGCAAATCGGACGGCAATCCGTTTGTCGATTATACCATTACCGCCAGCTTTACCGGCAAAGAGGGAACTGTTACGGTTGACGGTTTCTATGACGGAAACGGCGTTTATAAAGCACGTTTTATGCCGTCTTACGAAGGAACCTATACTTTTACTGTTTCCGGCAGTTTTTCTGACGAGACTTTTACCGGTTCATTTACCGCAACTGCGCCTGAACAGGGAAATCATGGTCCTGTCCGTGTCAATGGCTGTCATTTTGCTTATGAAGATGGCACTCCTTATTTTTCCGTTGGTACGACAGCTTACGTCTGGCCTTTACAGGGAGAAGAACTGGTAAATAAGACTCTTGAAGAGCTTTCCAAAGGATATTTTAACAAGATTCGTTTCTGCATTTTCCCCAAG
>DVLW01000162.1 GCA_018715285.1 Candidatus Faecivivens stercoripullorum
GTCAGCCTGCGTATCGGCCTTGCTGCTTATAAGGTCGGCGAGGTGGATAACTACGCCGGCAGCGGTAAGAATGAATGGACTCAGAATACCAATATTCTGGCTCGTCAGATTGACCTCTCCCGTCAGTATGACAATGTGGAAGGTACCATTCTTTTCCGCTATGACCAGATTTTCACCAGCCCAAACAGCGCCATGACCGTCGAAAAGAAAAACTTCATGGCCTTATTGCAGTAAAAGGAGATAAGGACGTTGAATTTTAGCACTGTTTTTTCCCCGAGGCAGGGGATTTGCGGTAAAACTGCGCGGGTGACCGCCTTTTTGCTGGCGGTACTGCTGCTGTTTTCCGGTTTTTCAGCAATGGCTGCTGAAACGGTTATGACCCGCATTATTGAAGATATCCAGCCTAAAACCCAGTCGACTGCGGTTGCAGGCTCAACCGAAACAATTCGCGTTCTGGCTGATAAAAATGCCGATGTTACGGCAAAGGTCGGTTCCCAGAAGGTTACCCTTTACCGTACTTCTGAAAAGGATGCGAATGGGTACTACTGGTTTGAAGGAGAATGCGAGATTCCGTCATCCGGTAATGAACTGACCGTTACTGCGACCGCTACCCTTAACGGACGCACTCAGACCAGAACGGGCGGAAGTTTTACCGTCTATACGGCTGAGATGCTTCCCGAAGAGGAAGGCAGTGGTACGGTTTCGGGCGATATGCTCACCATTACCGGTGCAAAGAGCTTCTCCGGCAAGCAGATTCAGGTGACGGCAGATTATGCCGACGTCTTTATCCCGGCAGAAAATGACCGTGAAGAAGATTACGCTGCACCTTATTACTACCAGATGCCCAAGGGTACAATCGATTACGTTGTATCCGGTCCTGACAGCAATAATATTTACTGGCTCGCTTCTGGACGCAAGGTCTCGGCTGCAAAGTCCAGTGTGATTGCTTCCTCCGGCAGCCAGGGTGAAAACTCTATCAACTCGATTTCACTTTCGGCTGACAGCCAGTGCACCTACCTGACGGTCGGCGAAACCTGGAAGGTGCCGTTCAATATTGAGGTGGAGACGATTCAGTACGCTTCTTCCACCAGCAATACCGTCACGGGCTTTACCCCTCAGAAGATTAAAATCGTCTTTGATTATACCACCGCAATTGTCAACACCGGTATCAGTATCCCGTCCGGAAGCTGCTTCTCAGATGCGAAAGTCTCTACCCGGACGACAAACGGCGTTCCTCAGTGTGTCATCGAACTGACGCTGCGTGAGGGCGCATATTACGGTGCGTATGCAGAGTATTCGGGAAATAAGCTCCAGCTGAAATTCTATAACCCCGTTTCTTCGCTGAAGGGTGCGCGCATTGTCATCGATTCCGGTCATGGTAGCTATACGACCGGCGGTACATATGATACCGGCGCTCTGGGCGTCAACTCCACCCAGGAAGCCTATGAAAACTACCGCAAGGCAACCGCTCTCCGGGATGAACTGGTTTCCCGTGGTGCGGAAGTTTACCTGCTGGATACCTACAAGACAAGCAATCTGTACAGCTTGTATGACCGTGTAGACGCGGCCATCGAGTGGGAGCCGATGGTATATGTTTCGGTTCATCACAACTCGTCGGCTACTTCGACTACCGCACGTGGTATCGAGGTCTATTACAATAACCCCTGGTCGGTTTATCTGGCCAAGAATATCTGCAACAATATCTTTACCGTATATCAGGGCATGTCCAACGGCTCGACCGCTGTCAACCGTGGACATAAGTTCTCGGAATACGCAGTCACCCGTGTTAAACAGTTCTCGGCGGTGCTGATCGAATATGGTTTCCTCACAACGCCGGTTGAAAACACCATCCTCACCAATCAGTCCAATATTGAGAAATTTGCTGAGGCAACGGCGGATGGTCTGGAAGATTATTTTGCAGGTGTAAAATAAATGTAAGTTTTACCGCAGAGGCACAAACCTCTGCGGTTTTTTTATGGCGGCGCGGAGCCCGCGCGGCCTTATTCGCGACGGTCGCTCCTGCTTCGCAATCCGCTCGGTTGTGATAATAACAACCTGAGCGAACGCGCCGGGTAGAAAGTGCGAGTTTGTTTCTTAGCAAATCCCGCGCACATACTACCCGTCTGTTCACGCGAGCGCAGAGCGAGTGCCAAAGTTACGCACTCAGTGGGGTCGGTCATAATATAAAAGTTTAGGTCAAGCCTTTTCAAAGGCTTGCGGGTCCAGGGCAGAGCCCTGGGAACTTGCCGACAAGCACTATCTTCCAGTTATGTTTTTGCCGTCCTTAGATCAGGAGAGCTCGAGAAACCTATCAAGGGGGTCTCGATAAGGGAAAAGGGGTTCAATGCCCCTTTTCCCTTACCTGAGCGAGCTGTAAACTACCGATTACGCGCTTACTGGAACTACGTGGGCCGGAACGGCGCTGACGGTTCGCACTTGCTGTCCTTCGTCGACTGTCCGGTGGACAGTCGTGCGACGGTAGAATGCTTCCTGCCAAAATGATACCACGTTATTTATGCACAGCAGCTCAAAGCGGCTTTCATATATAGATTCTGGGTAGTTCTGCTTAGACAAAGCAAATAATAAGCCATAAACGAATGATGTAAATCCGTTTGTGGGATACTCAGAATGTAAATCTTTATAAAAATGGGGTGGGAGATAAAATGATCTTAAGGAAACCTTAAAGTTTTTACTCCTTGGTTTTTAAAACGAAAAAAGTTACAATTATATCAGTCAAGGAAATCGAAAGCAAACCTTCCGTAGAAAGGCAGGTTTAATTATTATGCAGGGTAATACACATATCCGTCTGGGCAGAATGCTCGCAGACGCTTTTGGAATCACCGGTATCGAACGGGCAGCATTCCTTTATGGCAATATTCAGCCTGATCTCGCTGTTCCCAGCCATCTGGGTGAAAAGACAGGCCATCGGATGGACGGTCATAATTTCGGGACAGCTTCGGTAAGGGTGATGGCGCTGTTTTACCGGCTGCGGTATGGATGCGAAGGTGCTTCGGATTACTTTCTGCTTGGGAAACTGTGCCATTACGCGGCAGATTGCTTTACCTGGGCACATAATGAAAATTATCCCGGAACGCTGTCGGCTCATGTAAGCTACGAACACCGGCTGGATAAACTGATGCGGACAAAAATACTTCAGCCGGTTGTCCCGGATGAACTGGATGGGCTTTCACTGCCGGAATTTTTCTTCCGGGCACACCAGCTGTACAATAAATATCAGCCCGGTCTGGAAAGAGATGCTTTCTTTATCCGGATGGTAACCGGGCAGATTGTTGGGGGATTTGTGGAAGAAAACGAATTCTTACCGGAATGTAAGGTTGCGGGCCAAACTGTAAGGCAAATCGATGGCTGCATCTGAATCCCTCTGATATAATAAAGACAGGATGAGACAGGGCGGCGAGTCGCCGCAGACGCGGTGTCCGCGCTGACTAAATCGCGATGATCGCCCGCGTTCCGACGGGCTCGATTGCGATGGTAACAACCAGAGCAAACGCGGCTGTAGATGGTGCGATATTCAGAGTGCGACGGGTCTGACATGGGGTTAATGTCCTGTCGAAAGGGGAGATTCAGAATGCTGAGAATGTATACAATCGGTGTGGAAAGCGCAGCGGCAAGTGTACTGTTGCTGCCGGCTATGTGGGCCGCTCTGGAAGGCTGCCGGAAAAATATGACTGCTGTCAGAAGACTGATGCTGATGATGATGGCGGTTTACCTGTGCGGCGTCTGCTCAGCTACCGGGCTGCCGACTATGGAAAGAATGCGCTTTGCACCACGGTTTAATTTCATTCCGCTGGCGGATTTCACCGAGGAACCGGTCGCGTATCTGATGAATACCGTACTGAATATCCTGCTGTTTGTGCCATTTGGATTTTTCGCGCCGCTGCTCTGGAGAAAGCTGAGAAGCGCGGTACGGACTGCCGGTGCCGGGTTGTGCCTGTCGCTGTTTGTCGAAACGGCGCAGATGTTCTCCGGAAGGCTGACCGATATCGATGATCTGGTGGTTAATACGGCTGGTGCGCTGATTGGGTATTGGCTGGCTAAATTTGTCTATAAAAAAATCGCCGTTCGCTGGCAGCTGCATTTGCAGGGTCAGGATTCCGGACTTGCCGGGTTGGTGGGAATGGTGATGGTATGCGTGACGGTTATGTATTTTGTCCGTCCGCTGGCTGCACGCCTGTTTTGCTGAATATAGGTTTTGGAGGGGATGAAGATGGAAAAAATGAATAACCGTATGCAGACGGCAGTTCATACATGGCTGCAGGTGCTGTCAATCTGCGGACTCGCGGCAAGTATCATACTGATTGTGCTGGGATGGAGAGCCGGACTGCTGACCTCTCCGGAAGCGATGAGCACTTTTGTAAAGGGATTGGGCGTTCTGGGAATATTTGTATTCATTGCATTTCAGGCAATACAGGTTGTGTTGCCGGTGCTGCCGGGTAACCTCGGGTGTCTGGCCGGAGTAATGATGTTCGGCGCCTGGAAAGGGTTTGCATTTAATTATATTGGTATCTGCTTAGGGTCGCTGATGGCGTTCGGTCTGGCGAAAATGTACGGAAGACCGCTGCTGAAAAAGCTGTTCAGCGAAAAACTGATGGAAAAATATGAGCACTGGACGGGTGAGGGAAGCCCGTTTAGCAAACTTTTCGCTATTGCAATTTTTGCTCCCGTCGCGCCGGATGATTTTCTGTGCTATCTGGCAGGCACGACGGAAATGAGCTGGAAACGTTTTACAATTATTATCCTGCTGGGTAAACCGGCCGCTCTGGCAATTTACAGTATGGGGCTGACGGTGGTCTGGCAGCAGTTGGTTCGGATGATTACCGGATAACGGGGAGGGTTTTACATGCGGGTACAGATTTATAACGGGTCGATGCGGCTGGTCGCGAAAAGCGGCGTCGGACAGGCTATGCTCCATCAGAAAAAGATGCTGGGTTGTGTTGGAATCGAGGCGACCGATGATTGGGATAACCGGGCGCCGATTCATCTGAATACCGTCTTCCCGGATGCCGTCCTGACGGCAGTCGCGGCAAAAATGCGGGGCAGAAAAGTTATATACTACGGCCATTCAACCGAAGAAGACTTTAAGGGTTCATTTATCGGCTCGACAATGCTGGCTCCGCTGTTCAGACGCTGGATTACCTTCTGTTACGGGCTGGGTGACGTGGTGATTACACCGACCGAATATTCCCGTAGACTGCTGGTTGGGTACGGTATCAAAAAGCCTGTCTACAGCCTGACAAACGGTATCGACACCAGCTTTTTCTGCCCGTCGGCAGAAGCCGGTAAGCGGTTCCGTGACCGGTATCACCTCGCGGCTGACCAGAAAGTCGTGATTTCGGTCGGACATTTTATCCAGCGTAAAGGTCTGCCGGAATTCGTGGAACTCGCACGTAAAATGCCGGATGTTCGCTTCTTCTGGTTTGGGGAAACGCCGCTTTCGATGGTGCCGGAGGTAATTCGTGAATCGATTCGTACCGCTCCGGAAAATGTCACCTTTGCCGGGTTCGTCTCTCAGGGTGAACTGCGGGACGCTTACTGCGGCGCGGATTTGTTCGCGTTCCTCTCGTCAGAGGAAACAGAAGGAATCGTTGTGCTGGAAGCGCTGGCGTGCGGTGTGCCGGTTCTGGTCAGAAATATTCCGGTCTATGCGGGCTGGCTCAAAGACGGTGAACAGGTGTACATGGCGGATGATGAGGACGCTTTTTATCACCGTACCGCCGCGATTCTCTCGGGTGAACTGCCTAAACTGACCGATGCCGCTCTCAGAACCGCCGAAAGCCGCAGTATGACTGCTGCCGGTCAGAAACTCCGCGGAATTTATCAGCGGCTGGGGATTGATTAAGATAAATAATTTTGGTTTACATAGCCGCCAGAGTATGCAACTCTGGCGGGCCCGGTGTCCGGGCTGACTTGATGCCGGGGTTTCAATCCCGCTCATAGTGCTCAGCACTCGACGGGTTCGACCACGCACCTGCGTTATAACGTGTGACCGGTGTCCGGGCTGACTTGATGCCGGGGGTTCAATCTCCCTTATTGACAGTTTCCACGGAAACTGTCCGGTTCGCTTGCGAACCATGCTCAGCAACCCAAAGCTTCGACCTCCTCTCGGGAAAGAAGAAATTCGTATTTATTGACACGCTTTGCCACCAGAGTATGCAACTCTGGTGGCTTTTGC
>DVLW01000163.1 GCA_018715285.1 Candidatus Faecivivens stercoripullorum
CTGAAGGGAACGTGTCTCTTTCAAAATCCAGCTTGACAGTTCACGATTAATAATCTCTGCATCTCTTCCAGTGCGGAATAAATAACAGGCATTTCCTCCACCTATAAACTGCTCTTGCATCGCATCTTTTACCTCGGGATGTTTTCTCAGACATTCGGCAATTCCTCTTTTTAGCAGATTCTCTACTAATAAGGATGCGCCAATAATATCCCTTACTTTATTCGTATTAAAGATATATTTCTGGATATCCCGAATATCATACAATACCATAACCTTGTTATTTAATAACTCCTTTTTAATTATGGACGGAGGGATGTTTGTTTATTACGGCGATTATAATGTACAGCAGATTCCTTTTTATCAGATGTGCCATGATATGATCCGTTCAGGTGAAATCGGATGGAACTGGTACACCGACCTGGGGTCCAACTTTATCGGGTCATATGCTTTTTACCTGTTGGGCAGCCCGTTTTTCTGGCTGACAATTCCGTTCCCGAGTGATGTAGTCCCCTATCTGCTGGCGCCGCTGATGATTCTCAAACTGGCAGTTGCGGCAGTAACATCGTTTGGATATCTCAAGCGATTTGTCAAGAATCCGGGATATGCGATGTTAGGCGGCCTGATGTATGCTTTTTCCGGCTACAGCATCTATAACATCTTTTTCAACCATTTCCATGAAGTGATCGCCTTTTTCCCGCTGCTGCTGATCGCGATGGAAGAGTTTTTCGTTGAAGAACGCCGCGGAACTTTTGCGCTGGCAGTTGGACTGCTGGCTGTGGTCAACTATTATTTCTTCTTTGGTGAAGTCATTTTTGCGGTTCTGTATTTTGTTGTCTGCGCCTTTACCAGAAAAGAATACAGGGTAACCGTTAAAAAATTCCTGCTGCTGGGATTGGAATCCGTCATCGGACTGCTGATGGCAATGTGTTTGCTGTTCCCGGCCATCCAGATGGTGCTGTCCAATCCGAGGCTGGACAACTGGCTGCTGGGATGGAGCGGACTGTTTTACGGCAACGAACAGCGATACGGACTGATTCTGTCCAGCCTGTTTTTCCCGCCGGACGTGCCTGCTTACCCGAATATGTTCCCAGACTCGAATGCAAAATGGTCGAGTGTTTCCCTCTTCCTGCCGATGTTCTCTACGGTTGGCGTAATTGCATGGTTTAAGCTGCACCCCAAGAGCTGGCTCAAAAAACTGCTGATGATCTCACTGTTTATTGCGCTGGTTCCGATTCTGAACAGTGCATTTTCCATGTTCAACTCCGCTTACTACGCAAGATGGTTTTATATGCCGCTGCTGCTGATGGCGGCAGCAACTGTACAGGCTCTGGAACAGGCCGACGCAGAAGCACTTGGCTCGGGAATCCGCTGGACGCTGTTTGGTGTACTGTGCTTCTCGGTCGTGGCGATTTTCCCCAAGAGCGGAGAAGATGGCGAAATCGTATTTGGTCAGCTGATCGAATATCCTGAACGGTTTGTGGCCTATCTGGCAATTGTACTTGCCGGACTTTTGATGGTCAGCCTGCTGATAAAGATGCCCAAGCGGAAATTTATCCGTCCGGCTGCCGGCTGCCTGTCTCTGCTGATCTGCACGACTTCTATTGTCATGCTGGCAATCGGAAAAGGCAACGCCACTACCGTTCACCGGGTCATCGATATGGGACTCAATGGCAGCTTTGAGACAATCGCTGCTGAAAACGATGACGTTTACCGAATTGACATGTATAATTCCGGTGACACACGGTGCATGGACAACTTCCCGATGTACTGGCAGATTCCGACCATCCAGTCTTTCCATTCGGTTGTATCCGGTTCAATTTTCACCTTTTATGACCTGCTGGGAATTGACCGGAACGTCGCTTCAAGACCGGATATTTCCTACTCCGGTCTGCGGATTCTGACTTCCTGCAAATACCTGCTGACCTATGTGGAGGAAGAAAAATATGAGGATATCCCGGGTCACACCTATCTGACCACCGAAAATGATCTGGATATCTATACCAATGACAACTACGTCCCGATGGGATTTGCCTACAGCTTTTATCTGACCGATGAGGATATCGAAGAAGCGGGCGATGATGTTGATTGTCTGCTGCTCAACGGTGTTTACCTGACCGACGAACAGATTGAAAAATACGACGATATCCTTTTCCCACTTCCCGACGCGCTTCCCATCCCGACGACTGAAGAACAGCTTTCTCAGGCTGCCGCCCGGCTCCGCGCAAACAGCTGTGACAGTTTTGTACGGGATAAAACCGGATTTACCGCTTCCTTTACCGCCGAAGCTGACCGGCTAGTCTTCTTCTCGGTACCGTGGGATTCCGGATGGAGTGCGACTGTCAACGGCGAACCGGTTGAAATTGAAAATGTCAGCGGCGGTATGATGGCAGTCCGGGTACCGGCGGGTACCAGTGAGATTCGTTTCAATTACCGGACACCCGGTCTGATGGCTGGCTGTCTGATGACGCTGGGGGCATTTATCCTCTGGGGTATATACCTGTTGCTGATACGGCGGTTCATTCCCCGTTCGGCGCTGTTGTTTGCACGGCGCAACCGTCACGGTGCACTCAGCTGCAAGATTGATGAAATCCCGCTGGAAGGCGCTTATATCCGTACCATCCTGTCGGAAGCCGATCATCTCCGCAGCCGTCCCCGTCATCTGCACCGGAAAACGGAAACTCCGCCGGAGGATGATACCACCTGAAAGAAAGGACGTTGACCAACCAATGGATTTGATTAAACAAAACCGCGACTGCCCGGTGCTGTATGTGGTAGTCCCCTGTTATAATGAAGAAGAAGTCCTGCCGGAAACAGCCAAGAGGATGCGGGCAAAACTGCGCGGTCTGATTGCGGAAAAGAAAATCTCTCCACGCAGCCGGATTATGTTTGTCAATGATGGCAGCCGCGACCGTACCTGGGAAATGATTGAAACGCTGGCCCACGCTGATCCGTTATTTGCCGGCGTCAAGCTCTCCCGTAACCGCGGACATCAAAACGCGGTACTGGCTGGCTTAATGACTGCACGCGGAAAGTGTGACTGTGCGATTTCGATTGACGCGGATTTACAGGACGATATCAACGCAATTGACGGAATGGTCGCAGATTTCTGCGCCGGAAGCGATATTGTATACGGCGTCCGTTCTTCCCGTGACACCGATACCTTTTTCAAGAGGTTTACTGCTGAAGGGTACTACCATGTTATGCAGCGGATGGGCGTTGAACTGGTCTTCAACCATGCCGACTACCGGCTGATGAGCGCACGGGCACTGGAAGCACTTTCTTCCTACCGGGAAGTCAACCTGTTTTTAAGAGGTATCGTCCCACAGATTGGCTATAAAACATCTACGGTCACCTATGCCCGAACCGAACGGTTTGCCGGTGAAAGCAAATACCCGCTCAAAAAAATGCTGGCACTTGCATGGGATGGTATTACTTCTTTCTCCCTTCGTCCGGTATCGATGCTGATTGGACTGGGACTGCTGATTACCGGCGGCAGCCTAATTGCCGGATTGGTACTGCTGATTATCCAGCTGGTGACCGGAAGCCTGACGGGAACTGCCGCGATACTCTTTTCCATTTGGCTGGCCTGTGGACTGATTTTGTGTGGACTCGGACTGACTGGTGAGTATATCGGCAAAATCTATGAAGAGGTCAAGGACCGTCCGCGTTACTTTATCGAGGCTGTTTCCCTTGACCCTGGCATCGAAAAAGAAGATGTATCCAAAGCTGTACCACCTTCCGACGAAATATCTGAATCCACCCAACCGGAAGAACAGTAAAATCAATTTAAAAGGACCCGTTTATAACGGGTCCTTTTTTTGTCATGCTATTAAGATGGTCAACTCATTTTTAACTGTATCCACTGTTTCCAAAAGGATACTTACATGAAAAAAATATCGTCACACAAATCAATCCGATCATGTTATAATAACAGTATGATGAACATGCCACAATAAAAAGGAGGTTTTCACAATGGATGCCATTATGAATCGGAAAAGTGTACGAAATTATAAACCAGTCCCTGTAGGAGATGATCTGGTAGAAAAACTGCTTCGTGCAGCAATGCAGGCCCCTTCAGCTGGAAATCAGCAGCCATGGGAATTTGTCGTCATCCGTGACAGGGAAATTATGAAAGCAATCACAGAGTTTCATCCCTATTCCGGAGCTGTATTGAAAACAGATGTACTGATTGTCGTATGCGGCAACCTGTCCAAAACTAAATTTGACGGCTTCTGGGTACAGGATTGCTCTGCTGCCACCGAAAATCTCCTTGTAGAAGCGGAATCACTGTCGCTCGGTGCCGTATGGCTGGGCGTTTATCCGCTGGAAGATCGGGTTGCAGCATTAAGTGCACTGCTGGACCTGCCGTCCGATGTAATACCGCTGTGTATCGTTCCAGTCGGATACCCGGACAGAGAATATTCCGCTGCCGACCGGTTTGACCCTTCCAGAATCCACCTGGAAAAATGGACGGATTAACCTGATGGTTACAGGTTAGCGTTCTTACACGATCAGGTAGTCATTTTTCTTGCCAGCATCACGTCTGCGATACAGCAAACAGCCAGGTACCCGATACAGCTGAGGATAAACACCGAAATAGAATTTCCCATTATCGGAATTGGTGCGATCAGACCGGTATACCTTTCTGCCAGTCCATCCAGAACATTAAAGGCGCAGGAAAACGGAATGAACGACAAAATCCAGACATTTGGCAAGACAAACAGCCGTCTTGCCTGTTTGCGGTTTTGCACACCAATCACCTGTCCTGCCAGGAACAAACCGGTTCCCAGCAGCATTAAAATCAATCCGATACCGACTGCATAAGCTGTCTGTCGCTCAACCCAGACCATCCATGCAATAACCAAACCCATGGCATTAATAAT
>DVLW01000022.1 GCA_018715285.1 Candidatus Faecivivens stercoripullorum
ACTCAATCATAAATTCATTGTTGCCCAGCGGCTGGATTTCCAGATAATCATAAAAGGATGCTATATCGCACAGTTCCTCAAAAGGTTTTCCTTCGACAACCGCCTGGAACAGTTCACCCGCTTCACAGGCACTGCCAATCAGCAGACCTTCCCGATGCTTCATGATCTCGCTTTTTGGTGTACGAGGACGGCGATAATAATACTTTACATGTGCGCAGGAAACCAGCTTATACAGGTTTTTCAGTCCGACCGCGTTTTTGACCAGCAGAATCTGATGGTACGACTTGAGCTGTCTCGGGTCACCACTGGTCAGCGAACCATTCAGCTGGTCGATAGTGTGCAGCCCTTTTTCCTCGGTCATCGTTTTGACCATCTGCGCAAAAATCAGTGCAAGAGTCGATGCGTCATCACAGGCACGGTGATGATGGAATTCTTCCAGTCCGAGATGCTTTGCAATGACATCCAGCTTGTATTTGCCAAGCTCCGGGTACAGGCTTCGTGCAATCGTCAGGGTATCGACACTGGTATTGTCCACTGTTATACCATGCCGGCCGGCTGCTGCACGAATAAAGGACATATCAAAGGAAGCATTGTGCGCAACCAGCGGCCTGTCTCCGACAAACTCCAAAAACTGCCGCAGCGCCTCTTCCTCTTTCGGTGCATCGGCAACCATCTCATCGGTGATACTGGTCAGCTGGACAATCTTTTCCGGAATCGGTTTCTCCGGATTGACAAAGGTATTAAAACTCTCCTTGATCTCACCGCCAGCAAACAATACCGCACCGATCTCAGTCAGACGTTCGGTTGCAGCACTCAGGCCGGTCGTTTCAACGTAAAAGACAACAAACTCACCGTTCAGAGGTGTTTGCGCTTCCCCATGTACTGCATTTTCACAGTCGTTTACAAAATAGTCCTCGACTCCGTAAATCAGTTTCAGATTGCTTCCGCCTTTGCGAACGCCATCCAGTGCCGCAACTGCGTCCGGATATGCCTGTACAACGCCGTGGTCGGTAATCGCAACCGCGCGATGTCCCCAACGGGCAGCAGTCTTGATAATATCCGATACCTCTGCCACCGAATCCATCGAAGACATCTTAGAGTGGCAATGCAGTTCTACCCGCTTTTCAGGTGCTTCATCCATCTTCGGGATTTTTTCAACAACCATGATATCATACGGCTTGATCGAAATTTCCCGGTCGTATTTATCATCGACAACATCACCGCGTACAATTACCGTTGCACCCGGTTTAAGCATATCGTAACGTTCACGGTTACGGGCATCGTCGATGATCTTCATATTGTTGGATGAGGTGTAATCGCTGAAAGAATAGGTCAGGATAACTTTACTGCCATCTCTGGTATCCCGCGACTCGGATGCAAAAATATCACCCCAGACAACGACCGTTCCGCTGGCAACGTTGACTTCACGAAGCGGAATCGGAGACTGGGTAATCTTCTTACCTTTAATCAGCGTCGCATTTTCCTTGATATGCAGATCAGCAAAATTGATGGTAACAGCAGTCGGCTCTTTTACGCCGGAATCCCTGCGCTGGAATCCACCTCTTCCACCACCAAAACCGTTCCCGTTAAATCCGCCTGAAGGCGCAGCCGGACGAGGTGCAGGCCGGGACTGTTCAGGTGGAGGCGGCGATGCAATCATGGGTGGCGGCGGAACATAATCTTCTTCACGCAGCGTCGTGACTCCTTCAAACGAAACAGTTACCGCCAGGCTGAAATGCTCATGGATAATCTTTTCGATCTCCCGTCCGACATGCGCTGCTTCCAGAATCTGAAGACCGCCATGTCCCAGACTGATGTGCAAAACCTCTCCGTCATAACTGGCGGCTGCATCGTCAAAAAAGCCGTTGACCACACTGCTGCGGGTCTTCAGCTCTTCAATCAGGGATGGCAGCAATTCTGCCGAAAAGAGGTTGGGCAGATACTTCATCTGAATCTTAAACAGATTCAGTCCTGTCTTTCGCAGAACCTCCGACTGACAATCCCAGACCTCCCGGGTTCCGATGTACTTTTCACTTTTGACCTCAGCATAGATATGCTGGGACTTTTCGTCTGCCGTCAGTGTCAGAATCTCCGCACTGTCAAACAGCGTGAGAAACGGCTCCTGTAAATAACAGCCGAATATTTTCAGAAAATTGCATCCAGGCAACTCATTCCATCCTTTCCCGGTGTCAGAGTGTCTCTATCTCTTTCATCAGCTCGTCCACAATCTGGTCTTCCGGTACGGTGCGCAGAATCTGTCCTTTTTTGAACAGGACACCGCACCCGTTGCCGCCGGCAACACCGATATCTGCTTCTTTTGCCTCACCAGGGCCGTTTACAACGCAGCCCATGCAGGCAACGGTAATATTCTTATGAACCGACGCAAGCCGCCGTTCCACTTCATTCGCAAGTCCAATCAGATCGATTCTCGTCCGTCCGCAGGTCGGGCAGGAAATCAGCCGGGCATACCCGGTATCATATCCAAGCCCGGTCAGGATATCGCGCGCAGCATAAATCTCGCGGACAGGCGAATCGGTCAGCGATACCCGAATGGTATCGCCAATTCCATCCAGCAGAAGGCTTCCGATACCGGCAGCGGACTTAATCAGTCCCATCCGTTCGGTACCGGCTTCGGTAACACCAAGGTGCAGCGGATAAGAGCAGCACTGTGCAAGTATCCGGTAAGCCTTGACCATAGTCGGAACACTGGTAGATTTAAGGGACAGAACAATCTGGTCAAAGTCGTATTTTTCCAGCAGCCGCATATGATAAAGGCCGCTTTCGACCAGTGCTTCCGCAGTCGGACCGCCAAACCGGGCCAGAATCTCCTTTTCCACCGAGCCGGAGTTGACACCGATACGAATCGGTACCCCTTTATTGCGGCAGGCATCCGCTACAGCTTTGACATGGTCATCTGAACCAATATTGCCGGGATTGATACGGATTTTGTCGATACCCGCATCCAGCGACTCCAGTGCAAGGCGATAATCAAAGTGGATATCCGCCACCAACGGAATCGAAATAGCTTCCTTAATCTTCGGAATCAGGGCAACCGCATCATGATCGGGAATGGCAACCCTTAAAATCTCACAGCCTGCTGCTTCCAATTCCTTTGCCTGACGGACATTGCCTTCGATATCGGTGCTGGGGACATTCAGCATCGACTGGATATAGATTTTCCCATCGCCAAGCGTCAGATTTTTGAGCCGGACTGGGGTAACTTTACGCATAAACAAACGCTCCTTTTTCTGATCTGTCGGTACGGTTCCGTACCCATCCTGACAATTTCAGACATTCATCATTATATTATATCATCCGCGAATCAGATTGACAATATCCTGATAGGAAACAAACACAAACAGCAGAATAACCAGTACAAATCCTGCAAAGTGGACATATGCCTCATATTCCGGTTTGATTCTTCTGCGGGTCACTGCTTCAAACAGCAAAAATACCAGCCGTCCGCCATCCAGAGCCGGAATCGGCAGAATGTTGAAGATACCGACGTTTACGGTAATAAACGCAAACAGGTTCATGACCGTCGACGTCCCAGCCTTAGTCGCCTCACCGACGGCCTGTGCGGTCCCAATCGGTCCCGACAGATCGGATATTGCAGCCTGGCCAGTCACCAGCTGACCTATCGAAATCCAGATCAGCCGTCCAATAGAGGCAGTCTTTCCAAGTGAATATCCGAGCGTGTTTATCAGCCCGCGCTGTTTGCCGACGACCTTGAAATCAATCACCAAAGTCCCGTTTTCTTTTGTGAACACGACATTTTCCAGTGAAACCTTTTCACCATCCCGGCGGACCGTCATATCCACAACGCCATCTTCATCGGTGGAAAGAGCGAAAATGATGTCGCTGTCCACCCACATCCTGCGTCCGTTGATATGGGTAATCTCGTCGCCAACCATAAGGCCGCTCGCCTCGGTCGAAGCGCCTTCCGAAAACTCGGCAATCGTCGTGGAAGCCAGCGTCTTATTGGGAATGGTCAGCGCCAGAATAATTACAAAGCCCAGCACCAGATTCATCACCGCACCGGCACAGACAATTATCATCCGTTTCCATACCGCCTGATTACAGAAAGCTCTCGGGTCATTCGACTGATCGCTCTCTCCTTCCATCGCAACAAATCCGCCAATCGGAAACAGCCGCAATGAATAACGGGTTTCCTTTTTGCCAAACCGCAACAGGGTCGGCCCCATTCCGATTGCAAATTCATTGACCCGGACACCGCACAGTCTTGCGGCAAAAAAATGACCGCATTCATGAATGATGATAATCGCAGCAAAAATCAACAGCGTAAGCAGAATACTCTTCATGTGACCTCCCGAAATCAGATTTTGCTCAAAACAAACTCCCGTGCCTGCTTTTCGGCGGCAAGGATATTCTCCAGCGTGACCGGTCCGTCACACCGTTCACCCAGTACTGCACTGACCAGGTCGCCAATCTGCAAAAAGCTGACCTTTCCTTTCAGGAACAGCTCAACCAGCAGCTCATTAGCCGAATTGACCAGCGTCGGATACAGCCCACCGCGGGAAATCGCTTCAAGCGCTGCTTTCAGGCAGACGAAGGTTTCCGGGTCAGGCTTATAAAAGGTCAGTTTTCCATAATCGGTCAGGCTCAGCCGTCCGGTCGGACAGGCAGTCCGCTCCGGATAGGTCAGCGCGTACTGAATCGGAATCTTCATATCCGGTACACCCAGCTGACCAATGACCGAATAGTCGTCAAACTCTACCAGTGAGTGAATGACACTTTCCCGGTGAACAACGACTTCGATCTGCTCCGGACGCACACCAAATAAGTGCACAGCTTCGATCACTTCCAGACCTTTGTTCATCAGCGTTGCTGAATCGATGGTAATCTTGGCACCCATGCTCCAGTTGGGATGCTTGAGCGCACGCTCGGGTGTAATCCCTTCCAGCTCTTTCCGGGTCATACCAAAAAACGGGCCGCCAGATGCCGTCAGAAGTATTTTATTCAGATGACAGTGCCGGTATCCTTCCAGACACTGAAAAATTGCAGAATGCTCCGAATCAACCGGGAAAATCCGTACCCCTTTTTCAGCCGCACGTTTCATGACCAGCTCACCGCCGGTAACCAGCGTTTCTTTATTGGCCAGTGCCAGCGTATTACCAGCTTCAATCGCTGCCAGCGTCGGACGAAGTCCAATCATTCCCATTACCGAGTTGAGAACAATTCCTGCATTCTCATCGCCAGCCAGTGCACAAAGCCCGTCAATACCGGTCAGTACCTCAACATCCAGATCAGCCACCCGGGTACAAAAGCTCTGATAATGCTCCGGGTCAGCAATACAGACCCGTTTCGGATGAAAGGCACGGACCTGCTCTTCCAGCAGCTGTTCGCTGCGGTTGGCAGCAAGTGCATATACGTTAAACCCGTTCGCCCGGCAGACGTCCAGTGCCTGGGTTCCAATCGAACCGGTCGAGCCGAGTATCGTTACATTTTTTTCCATGTATACAATCTTTCCTTTCTCTATGATGCCTATATGGAAAAGCAGCCCCGGTACAGATGGTCTGTCCGGGGCTCGTTTCAGTTGACAATCGTCATAATGGGAAAATACTGTAAAATCAGGTAGATGGTCGGCGCAACAAACAAAAAGCTGTCAAACCGGTCCATCACGCCGCCGTGTCCCGGCATAATCTTTCCGAAATCCTTGATACCCGTCTGTCTCTTGACGACCGACGCCATCAGGTCACCGACTATGCTGACCAGCGAACAGAAGATCGATATAACCGCAATCGTCCCCCAGGAAAACACCATCTGTACACCATGCAGGTGCAGCTGATACTGCTGATAACAAAAACAGGTCAGCATGAAAAAGATGCAGCATCCCACTACTCCGCCAATTGCTCCCTCAATCGTTTTATGAGGGCTGATCAGCGGCGCCATCTTGTGACGGCCAAACGCACGCCCGGCAAAGTATGCACAGGAATCCGAAATCCACGCTGCTACACAGCACAGCAGGACATACAAAATCCCGTGAGAATACCGGTCACGCATCAGAATGATACTGGACAACGCGGTCGGAACGACCAGCGAAATAAAAAATGATATCGCCACCTCTTCAAACCGGATATCGGTATGATAAAGCAGCAGTGAACCAAACATCAGAATAAAATAGCCAAGGGTCACATAAACCTGCATCCCGTGTATCCGCAAAGTGCTGAAAAACGGGACAACCAGCGCATAACCCAGCGAAAAAACAAGCAGCGCTTTGGACTTGACATAACCGGTTGCGTGCAGCAACTCAAATACCGCCATCGCACTAATCAGCGAAACAGCAATATTCAGCACAAATGTCTCGTAAAAAGCAAATACTCCCGCCAGGATTACCAATGCAACGGCGGCGGATATCATGCGTTGTTTCATCAACAAAACCTGCCTTTCTGCCGGAACTCAGCTCTGTCCGCCCGCAAGACCGCCAAACCGCCGGGAACGATTGCTGTACTCCTCCAGAGCGGCATCCAGAGTGGCCGGTTTGAAATCCGGCCACAGTACTCCGGACATAAAAACATATTCGGCATACGCACATTGCCAGATCAGGAAATTGGACAGACGGAACTCTCCGCTCGGACGAATCATCAGGTCTACATCCGGTATTCCGTCTGTGTACAGATAATGAGAAAACAGCGTCTCATCAATCTGTTCCGGCAAAACCTTTCCGGCCTGAACGTCTTCTGCCAGTACCCGCGCTGCATGAGCAATCTCTGCCCTTCCGCCATAATTGATGGCAAGTATCAGCGTAAGCCCGGTTGCATTGCGGCTCTTTTCTTCCGCACGCTGCATCTTCGCCCGGATATCCTCATCAAATACCGAACGATCTCCGATAAACCGGACCCGGATGTTTTCCTTTGCGTATCCGTCCATCTCATTGAGATAGGAACGAAGCAGCTCGATAATGGAATCCACTTCATCTTTCGGCCGTTTCCAGTTCTCGGTCGAAAAGACATAAGTCGTCAGATATTTAAGCCCGATCTTATTGGCATAACGGGCTATATCCTTAAAAGTGGCCGCACCAGCTTTATGTCCCATCTTCCGCGGCAGACCACGCTTTTTCGCCCAGCGTCCGTTGCCATCCATAATAATGCCGACATGCGCCGGCAGATTTGCATGCTGCATCATCAGATTTCCTGGATCTCCTTGATCTTTTTATCCGACATGACATCAGCTTCCTTGACGTATTTGTCGGTGACTTTCTGAATCTCTTTTTCAGCTTCTTTTACGTCATCCTCGGTGATCTCATTGTTTTTCTTCATTGCTTTGATCTTATCCATCGCATCACGGCGGATGTTGCGCAGAGCGACTTTGCCGTCCTCGGTCATCTTGTGGATTTCCTTAGCCAGCTCGTTACGACGCTCAGAAGTCATGGGCGGGAAAATCAAACGGATAACACTGCCGTCATTATTGGGATTGATGCCCAGGTCAGAAGACTGGATTGCCTTTTCAATGCTCTTGAGAGTAGAACGGTCCCAGGGAGAGATCATCAGGGTACGGGGATCGGGAACACTGATTGCAGCCATCTGGTTAAGGGGAGTAGGAGTACCATAATATTCAACCGTAATCCGATCAAGAACTGCGGGATTCGCACGTCCGGCACGGATGGTGTTAAAATTGGAACTGAGCGCGGTCAGTGCTTTCTGCATCTTGCCTTCTGATTTTTTGATTTCTTCTTTGGTAGTCATGGAAATACCTGCCTTTCAAAAAATAAATTATTCAGGGAGCACAAGAGTGCCAATATTTTCTCCGCTTACAGCGCGGACAATATTCTGCGGGTCGGTAAGGTCAAATACCAGCATCGGAAGATGGTTATCCTTACACATCGAAGCTGCCGTTGCATCCATAACGCCCAGTCCTTTAGCCAGAACTTCGCTGACGGTCAGGCTGTCATACTTGACGGCATCGTCAAATTTATGCGGGTCTTTATCATATACACCGTCAACCATGGTTGCCTTGAAGACAACATCAGCGTTGATTTCAGCCGCACGCAGCGAAGCCGCGGTATCGGTCGAAAAGAAGGGGTTGCCGGTTCCGCATCCGAATACCACAACACGGCCCTTTTCCAGATGACGAACAGCGCGGTTACGGATATAAGGCTCAGCGACCTGCTGCATCGAAATAGCAGTCTGCACACGGACGTCCACACCCAGATGTTCAAGCGCATCAGCAACAGCCAGCGCATTCATTGCAGTACCCAGCATACCGATATGGTCGGCACGGGTACGATCCATAGAACCGGAGCTGCGTCCTCTCCAGAAGTTGCCGCCGCCGACAACGATGGCAATCTGTGCGCCAAGTTTAGATGCATCCCGGATTGCCTCACAGATCGGATTGATGATATCATAATTCAGTCCGAATTTCTGATCGCCGGCAAGTGCTTCACCGGACAGCTTGAGCAAAATACGGTTATATTTCAGATCCATATAGTTCTTCCTCTCAAACATACTTGTATTTCTCCCTTATTTTACATGATATTTTGCATATTGTAAAGAGAAAGTTTGTAAATATTCCAAAATCGAAGCCCATCTTCCGGCATCGGTTGATGCAGACCTGCCAAGGGTTGACCTTTTTCGGCAAATGCAGTAGAATATACTATATATTACCTCAAATCATGAGAACACTACTTCTTTTTTGAAAGGATGACTTCATAATGACAATCATCTCCCCTTCCCTGCTTGCGGCTGACTTTACCCGTCTTGACCGGGAACTGGAACGAATCACCCATGGCGGCGCCCAGTGGCTGCATCTGGATGTTATGGACGGGATTTTTGTTCCCAATATTTCCTTTGGCATTCCTGTAATTCAGTCGCTGCGGAAGATTTCGTCTCTGACGTTTGACGTGCATCTGATGATTCAGGAACCGCTGAATTATATCCAGGCTTTTGCGGACGCTGGTGCAGATGTCCTGACTTTCCATCTGGAAAGCAGCTCTGACCCAGATGCAACAATCGAAGCCATCCATCGCTGCGGTATGAAAGCTGGTATCTCCATTAAGCCCGGTACGCCGGTCGAAACGGTTTTTCCTTATTTAAATCAGCTGGAACTGCTGCTGGTGATGAGTGTTGAGCCTGGTTTTGGCGGCCAGAAATTCATGCCGGAATGTTTGGATAAGATTCGGGCGCTGCGTCAAAAGGCTCCGGCTTTGGATATCAGCGTTGACGGCGGTATTAATGCACAGACCGGCGCTGCATGCCGTGAAGCAGGTGCCAACGTTCTGGTTGCTGGCTCTTATGTGTTCGGAGCAGAAAACCCGGCAGCTGCAATTGCTTCCCTACAATAACAGGAGCTGACTATGGGGCGTAAAATCAAGCATTATTCTTCCGGGTACCAGATTCGCCGCAAAAAACAGCGGCGGGTAATAGAAAGCGTAGTCTTTGGATTGCTGCTGGTATTCCTGGTTTTTGTCGGGTATGCCGGCGCGCGGGCTCTCAATGAGATGCGGCTGGAACAACAGACAATTGAATCATCGGTTACACAGACTGAAAGCTCGTTGCCGGAAAGCAGCGATTCTTCTGCCGAACGGTCTGATCTGCCATCATCCGATGTAAGTGATGAGTCCGGGGATGAAGAGTCCGTTTCAGAGGCAGAAAATACCAGTGAAGTAGAAACACTTTACACCAAATATGGCGATGCTGAAGGATGGTATGAGCCTGTAAAGGAAAATCTCTTTACACTGTACGAAGCTGCATCTGCGGCCTATATTCCGCTTCCTGACATTCCCAAATCTGCCGATACCGAATCGCTTCAGGCTATAACGATGCCGCTGGAAACAGCGCTTTCAAGCGATGCCGTAGCAAGTTTCCTTGATGGTGTGGATACGACAAAATACAATGCGGTAGTCGTTCCGCTCAAAGACTCGGACGGTATAATCTACTATGCAACCGGCGCTTCCCTCGCCTATTCCTGCGGAGCTGTTTCCAGTCAGCAGGTCGATCTGGAAGCTGTTATCAACGCAATCAAAAGCAAAGGTCTCAAACCTGTTGCGTCTATTTACTCGCTGCATGACCATACCGCTGCCCATACAAGCTATGGAACATCCTATTTCTGGATGAACGACGGATCTACAACCTGGCTGGATGCCAAGGTTATCAACGGCGGCCAGCCGTGGATGAACCCTTATTGCAGCGCGACAATCGATTATCTGACGGCGATTGCGTCGGAACTGGATCAGGCTGGATTTGTTGATCTGATTGTTTATGGAAACCAGTACCCGGATTCTACCCTGCAGCAGAAACTCGGGCTTGGAGAAACCGGCGGTGTATCGACAACTGACCAGCTTCAGGCGGTTCTCGAAGCAATGCAGCAGGCTGCTCCCGGACTTCGGGTGGTTCCTGCCTATCAGGGCGCGTGCTATACGGAAGGCGTGAATACCCAGGTTTATACCGCGACACCGAATGTATTCACCTTTACACCCAGCGCACCGATGATTGGAAGCGATCTTTCGATTCTCGATCTGGTAACTGCTGAGGTTTCGACATTGATGCCGGTTATCGATTCTGAAGAAGTAATCGACGGTCTGACCAGTCGCGGCATTACATCTTATATTTTGCAATAAAACACCAAAAAATTACCCTGCAATTCCCTCCCCTATCGGAGTTTGCAGGGTA
>DVLW01000164.1 GCA_018715285.1 Candidatus Faecivivens stercoripullorum
GAAACTTCTGAGGAAGTTTCCGGTACCGAAGAATCTGAAGCAGCTTCTGAAGAAGTTGCAGAGGAATCTGACGCTGCTACTGAAGAAGAAAGTGCTTCTGAAGCAGATAGCGCTACTGACAATACCTCTGAAAGCAGCACAGAAGAGGACGTAGCATCTGAGACTGAATCCAGTGCTAATTGATTTTTCATGAATGAAAGCAGCCCTGTGGCGGCCTTAAATGGCTTGTCACAGGGCTGTTTTACTTTTAGCTTAGATAATTTTAGTTGCGCCTTGCCGGAAGGTCAGACAGTGACAGCAGTCTTTTTCAAACAGTTGCTCCATACGGTATATAAAAGCCTCCATTTTGTTATCCGAAACAATCGCCAGCATTGTTCCGCCAAATCCGCCGCCATGAACCCGGCAGGCACCTTCTCCTTCCAGCAGATCTTTGGCAGCTGCAAGGGCAAGTGCAATTCCCTGGCTGGTTGGTTCAGAAGCTGCACTGATATTTTGCAGGCAAAGAAGAGAACTGTCTCCAGAAGCGTTGAGCAGCGAAAGAAAGGCCAAAAAATCCTTGTTTTCCACTGCATCCGCTGCCAGGATAGCACGCTGATTTTCTTTGACAAAATGAATTGCTCTGAGCAGTGCACGGTCACCGTACTGTTTTCTGATTTCCGCAGATTTTTTCATCAGATCATCATATCCAATACCACGCAGTACCGGAGCATCAAACAGGGATGCCACCGCTTTCATTTCAGCCGGTATGGCTGCATATTCATCGGTCAGATCTGCATGTCCATGTCCTGCGCTTACAATAACCAGCCGATGTCCCGATTCTTCCGGAGAGAGGCAGAGCGGCCGGATAACAGGCTTTTGCGGGTCATTGAAGTCAATTCCGACAATATTTCCCACTGAACATGCCATCTGATCCATCAGGCCGCTGGGCTTGCCAAAATAGACATTCTCCGCAAACTGCGCAGTAATGGCGATTTGTTCAGGAGAGATTTTCCCTTCATTATAAAAGTGATTTAATATACTTCCGATCAATACTTCAAATGCTGCTGATGAGGAAAGTCCGCTGCCTTTTGGAACATCAGAAGTTGTATATGCTGTGAATCCACCGATCTTTCTGCCTTTGCGCGCAAAATCAAAGGCAGTTCCTCGAATCAGTGAAGCGGAATGAGTGGATTCTTCCTGCTGAGGTGTGAGGTCAGACAGGTCGATATCATCCTGTTTATGTCCAACCGATTTGACCCGGATGATATTGTCTTCGGTTGGACAGGCGACCGCCAGAATATCCATGTTGACCGCTCCGGCCATCACACAGCCATGGTTATGGTCGGTATGATTGCCGATAAGTTCTACCCGTCCGGGAGACGAAAACAGATGCAGCTGTTCATTGTCTCCAAAACGTTCGACAAACCCTTCCACAGCGGCCTGACAGCGCTTTGCCGCATAGCCTGGACCGTCTGCTCCATATAGCCGAATCAGAGTCTGATCCAGCTCTCCGTTCCCAATTGCCCGCAGAATTTGCTGTGCATTCATCAAGTATCATCCTTTCAACTGATATTTTGGGACAGGGGATTGCGAAAACAAAAACCGCCCGGTGAACAACCAGTCGTGCAAGGTGTTTAACGGGCGGTATTATTTGCGATGTAGATGAATTAGTTGGTTTCAGTCAGATTTATATTTGTTTTTGAGGTGCAAAAGAACGCCCAGCATGATGACAATACCGACTGAAACGCCACTGATACCGCCAATCAGTCCGGTATGAATCCGGCTGCGGGTACCATCGTCGACGGTGGATGGTACAGAACTTTCTTCTTCAGATATTTCAGAAGACGCCGAAAAATCTATAGAACCGCTTCCTGTAACCGGAGAACGGAGAATCAACGGATTCCGTCCGGTTTTCTGTGAGCAGATCGCCAGCAGAGCAAGTTCTGTTGCCGTGACCGATGGCGAATCATCCAGTTGTTCAGAAAAGCCGGAATTTTCAACATTAAACTGCATCAGCGCTTCCATCAGGTTGTGTCCGTTTGCACAGAACCGTTCATCGGTCAGTGAAATGGAAAGGCTTGACAACGCGAGAATAACTGCGCTGGTTGCCTGACAGGATTCGTATGTATCCGAATGGTAAAAGCCATTGCTGTCCTGTTGTGTCGCGAGCCATTCCAGTGCCCGGTCAATACAGGGACCGACTGTCTGGTCATCCCGATAGGGTGCCAGTGCAACCAGAGAAAGTGCGGTCAGAAAAACATCACTTTCTTCTCCCTGGATATTGGTGATACCGCCATCCGGGTTCTGACCGGCCATAATGACGTTAAGCATGGCATCACGGGAGTTGAGGGCATCTGCAGGCACATCATAACTGTTGCAGTCATAGGCCAGCAACCCGTATACCGTTGCAGTACGGTCAAGATCGGGGAAAGATATCAGCTTATCCAAAAGGTTCTGGGAAAAATTCTCGGCCGAAATGCCGCAGAAACTGACACATAGAATATTCAGTGCCAGTTCAATTCCGGTTGGAGTCTGCTGCTGATAAATATTGCGCAGAATACGGGTGAGATACTTGTAATCGACTGTATAGCCGATTGCACCGAATGTTGTCAGTGCAAGTGCCGAGTCAGAATTGGTTTTCAGCCATCCGCAGCCGGCTCTCAGTGCATTGTCATATTCTGTATCCCACGGCAGCACATCATCAGCCGTTGAAAGGCTGTGGCTGGGTGTGGATACCGACTGCATTTCCATATTAGATGTATCGGTACTGCTGAAAACCAGCTGAAGTGTATCGCCATCCTGAAAGGCAAAGTCGACCAGATCGCCGTTCTCATCCGTCATATATTTCAGGTTGTCCTGTTCAATACCGTTGAGAATCATCAGCCATTCATCTTCCTGATCCGGGCCGCCGTCGTAAAGTGTACCGGCGTCATCGGTGAGGGAGAGCAGCTGCCCATCGGATATGACTGCATCTTCCAGATACGCATATCGTTCCAGCGTCTCAATCAATTCGGTGAGGCCGCTGCCTTCCGGGCAGCTCAGCTGAATCGGATTGAGAATCCATCCGCGGCCGCTGTTCTCAAAGATGCTGACCGTCAGCGTAATATTTTCCTGTACTTCAGAAGAAACCGACACAGATGAATCCGTGTTCCCGGTATTTGAACTGATGGCATGTACGGAAAAAATCTGGCTGTTCAGCAACAGGAGGCAGGAAAGAACCGCAACAGATTTTCGTAGTAAAGATTTCAAATTCCGCGCCTCCCCTTACAGTAACCTTCTTTAAAAATATTATAGTTGAATCCTTGTCGTTTTTCCAGTATCACAATGTGAAAAATACCGATTTTATAGGATTGCACAACTTATCACACAGATTTTTGTCAGTTTAATAAAACAAAATTGAATAATTACCTCATTTTTTGTTTTTTACAAAAATTTCCTGTCGATTGAAAATTTCAGCGGTTATCGGAGAAAAATCTGTTTGCGGTTATCTTTACGACAGAAAAACGTTGTTTTTGGCGAAAGAGTATGGTATACTTTTTAAGTACAGATAAAATAGTATGATGGTTCCGCGGATAATTTTTCTGCGGGTTCCGAAAGGATTTGAACAGATGAAACCATTTGCAAAATCACCTCGTCGCGGTGGGGATTCCCGCCCGTCTTATAACCATAAACGAAATGCCCAAAGAAATGACCACTTTCCTGCCGGTGAACGGGTTCGGGAGGAACGGACAGAAGGATTTGACAACCTGATTGCCGGACGGAATGCCGTTATGGAAACTTTGAAAAACGGCAGCCGGATTGATACCGTATATATTGCCCGCGGTGCAACCGGCGGAAGTATCGGTAAAATTGTCGCGATGGCCAGAGAAGGCGGCTATCCGGTTAAAGAGGTTTCTTCCGAAAAACTGGATGAAATGTCGCCTGGTGTACCGCATCAGGGTGTTGCAGTTTCACTTTCCGCCGTTGAGTATGCTCAGGTGGAGGACATCCTTGCCAGAGCTGCACAGGCCGGACATATCCCCTTTATTATCATTGCCGATGAGGTGGAAGATCCTCATAATCTTGGCGCGCTGATTCGTACTGCTGAGACGGCCGGCGCAGATGGCGTCATTATCCCCAAACGGCGTAATGTCGGCCTGACACCTGCTGTCTTCAAAACGTCGGCAGGTGCAGCAGCTCATCTGCCGGTTGCACGGGTTGCAAACCTTGCTTCCACAGTAGATGAACTTAAACAGCAGGGAATCTGGGTATATGGTGCCGATATGGATGGTCAGAATTGGTGCCAGACCGATTTTTCCGGCGGCGTTGCACTGATCGTCGGCTCGGAGGGTAAGGGCATCAGCCGTCTGCTTCGGGAAAAGTGCGATGTCATGGTCAGCCTGCCGATGCAGGGAGAAATCACCTCTCTGAATGCTTCGGTTGCCGGCGGAATTATTATGTATGAAGTGGCCAGACAGCGGTTGGGGATTGCTGCCGTCCAGCCTAAGAAATAATCAGCGTCTGACGGACGATTAAAAGGAGGGGATACCGGTTGAGCCAAAGTGTAGATGATATTTTGCGGGAGCTTTCCGGAATCTCTTTTGCTCCGTCGGATGAGCAGCCGTCTTCGGAGCCATCTTTTTCAGAAGATACCCCATCGTATGGAAAGGATGATTCTTACCACACACAAGCATCCCAGGCGGTACATACGCCGTCGGTGACAGAAACGCTGATGGCAGTACGGGAACTGATTGAACAGCCGGGAAAATCTTCTGTAGAGGAGGAGAATATCGGACGGCCGGATACGTCGGCGGATAGAGATACTGGCTATACACAGCCGCAGGCCGTCGAAAAAATACCGGACAGCCGCCGCAAAATGTCTGTTCGGGAAGAAGAAAAAACAGACAGTGTTCTGGCTAAGGCAGCGAGCCAGAAAAAAAAGAAAGATAAAAAGCAGCCGGACAACCCGACTGTGAAAAAAAGCATCTTTTCTTTCCATAAAAAGGCAGATAAAGTTTCCGAAGCTCCGCAGAAAACAGCGAAGGTTTCTGAAAAAACTCTTCAGCAGCGGACGACGGAAAAAGGGACTGCTGATTCTGTACCTCCCCGTATGGATGATACCTTGCCAAAGACTGATACCGTATCAACGGCAGATTCTGTACCGGTATCCGGTGCTGTACAGCCGTCACAGCCGGTATCTGGGGCGACTGGTCAGTTTACTCCTCTGGTTCGTGTCACACCGCAGGAGCTGGCTGAGCTGGGAAATATAGACGATCAGCAGCCTGTACCGGTTTCACGCCGGGAAAGACTGGTTCTGTCAGAAGGAAGAACCAGACGGTTTGTTTCCACTTTTCCGCCTGAGCGGGAAGAAAAACTTCAGGGCGGCGCTGCTTTACGCCGGGTGACACGTCCAGCTTCTTCTAATCATAGGGAAGGCAGTTTGGCTGACCAGCTGGAAGGGATGACCCTTCGCATTCCTGTACAGTCTGCATCTGATGTACCGGAAGATGCGCAGCAGCCTCCATTGAATCAGACAGAAGATTCTCCTGATACCGAGCAGCTCGATTCTCTGGAAGAGACGCAGCTGGAACAGCAGGATTTTGATATCGATGTCGAACAGATTCGGGCGCAGCTGTCAGAGGATGAAGCGGATGATACCGTACAGACGGACGATTCAACCAGGCCGATTGGAGAGGAAGATTCGCTTCCGCAGCCTAAATCTGATAAACACAGTAGGGAAGAATGGGAAAAGCTGCGTCGTCAGCAGCAACAGCAGCTTCTCAGCCGGGTAGAGGCGACTGAAAATGAACCTGCACCGGAACTGAGCCGTTCAGAAATACGTAAGCTCAAAAAACAGCAGCAGCAGGAAGACCGTCAGCGTCAGCTGCGCAGAATGCAGCAAAAGGAAGAACAAAAAGCGGCCTCCACCTCTCAGCAGGAGGAAAAGGAAAACATATACCGTGTCCGTGAAGTGTCTTCTTCCGAAACAGCGGCCGGTTTTTCTCCTGCGTTTAAACGGCTTCAACGGCTTAATTCGGCGGCTGAAATCAGTTCCTGGCGCCGGGCGCTGCGGGATTTGGCCGGGACATCCATTGGAATGGGACTGCTGATCGGATTTTTTGCGGTAGCGGTACTGGTGCTGGTCAGCCTGACTGGTGTTATGGGTGAACTGGTCGGAAGTGCGGTTTTGATGTGGAGCTCGGCAGCACTTGGGCTGATCGCGGGAATATGCGGGTTTGGCGTTATTTCTGGCGGTATTAGCTCATTGGTTCGATTCCGAGCCAGCCGGGATATCATGCCGGCAGTGGTATATCTGGTAACAATGGCGCAAACGGTTTTGCTGGCGTTTCATCCTGATTCTCTGGTCAACCGGGAAGCATTCTGTTATCTGCCGGTCGGACTGTTTTTGCTGTCAGCTGCTTATCTCAGCAGGTGGATGGTTGCTTCGACTGCACTGCGAAATCTTCGCTTTTTACATACCGGTGGAAGTAAGTATTATCTGCATGTTATCCGTGACAGCCGGCTTGCCACTGAAATGACCCGCGGCGTTGTGGATGGACCTGCATTTGTAGCGGTCAACAGGAGAACGGAATCAGTTTCCGACTTTATGAAACTGTCCCTGTCCTCAGATGACAGCGATCGGCTGTCCAGAAACTTTGCAGTGATCGGGCTACTGAGCGGGCTGTTGGTGATGGGATTTGCATTGCTGTTTGGATGGAATATTGCAGGAGCGGCTTCACTGATGACGAGTGTTGTCTGTCTGTTTTCACCGATACTGACGATGTATCTGTTCAGCTACCCATGCCGCAGAACGGCACGGTTTATGGAACGTGCCGGTGGCGTTGTAATCAGTGAAAAGGCAATTGCAAGGTATAGCCTGCTGAATGGTGCGCTGATGGATGCTTCAGATATTTTTCCGCCGGGGTTTGTAACCCTTTCCGGGCTAAAAACATTCGGAAGCGCAAGGGTAGATGATGTGATTATTGACGCGGCTTCGATGATTCTCGGTTCCGGTTCGGTGCTGGAGAGTATCTTTGAGGGAATTGTCGGAGACAGCGGTTTATTGCGGCCGGTTGAAGACCGGCAGTATGAGGATGGAAAAGGTCTAGTCGGGTTTGTTGACGGGCGGCAGGTGCTGGTCGGCAACAAAGCGCTGTTGGAATCCCGTGGTATACGTTTTTCACTGGATGAACATCGTAAATGGGCTGCGGGTATTGGATGTGCCTGTGTGTATCTGGCGGTTGCCGGTGAACTGGCCGGTGTATTTCTGATTCGGCTGCAAACTTCGGTTCGGTCAGAAGAGGCGGTTCAGATCTTTGCAGACAATGGAATCCGGCTGGCAATTCGTACGACCGACAGTTTTCTGACGCCTCGGCTGTTGGGAAGACTGTTCCGGGTCAATCCTGAACTGATTAAGATTCTGCCGCAGCGGCTGGGCGTCTATGTTGACCGGCTTCAGGGAAAGGTACGGGTCAAGCAGGCGGTTGCAGTCAACGACGGCAGCCTGTCGGGATTTGCAGGATGTGCGGCCTGTGCGAGAAGGCTTTCCTTTATGGAAGGGCTCAACCGGGTAATGATGGTACTGTCGGTGGTATTGGGGCTGGGAATGCTGCTGATGCTGACGGTACTGGGATCGTTTGTCAGCGTTACGCCGCTGGTACTGAGCGGATATGCAGTCTTCTGGCCGTTGCTGGGCTGGATTTTACAGAAAATGATCCGAATATAAAAAATAACTGCTAGATGGAGTATGATGCTCTGTCCGGCAGTTTTTATATGTAAAAAAGATTGCAAATTGCCGGATAATGAAAATTTAATTACATTTTACGATGATGTGTGGGTCAGATTTACATTAAAACATTATTTTATAGTTGTGTGAGTGAGTACGATAAATCACTGGGAGGAATCAAAATGAATACCACACAAAAAACATCTGCCACACAATCACAAAAACTGATGATCTTTGTCCTCAGTATGTCCCTGTATGGACTGGCAACCCTTTTTACCGAGCTGATTCCAAAATTTCAAGTCGGCATCATTGAATTCTCGGTAGAGTTTTTCCTGTTTATCCCGTTAACCCTTGCAATGCTGTTTGATCCGCTGTCTGCCGCTCTGGGAGCCGCAACCGGTGAACTGGTATTCAGCGAAATTATGCTGGGACAGTTTGGCGGTCTTGGTGAACTTGAAAAATTCCTGACGGTTACGATTGGCGTTTATATTGCCGGACGGATGGTACGTAATCCTAAAAACCGTGTAATGGTTGGTATTGCAGCAATCACCGGTACCGCTGCACAGCTGGCAATGGGAACCATCGTGGATATCGCCAAGGTCCAGTTTGCAGTCGAGGATTTTGAGGCAGTTGCCGGTCTGCCGGAAAGTGTTTTTGCAACCGAAGGCTTTGCGTTTGCAAACGACCTGCTTTTCTCGGGAATCCTTTTCTGCCTGCTGCCGACACTGTACCTTGTCCCCAAGCTGTATGGCAAAATTGAGCCGCTGCTGGGTATGGCTCCGCGTACCGCTGACAGTGCTGTCGCAGGTTTCAGCCTGAAAGCAGCGATTGTCTGTGTAATCGGTTTTATTGTGGCTGTTGTCGCAGAGCTGGCTGCTACAGCTGGTATGTCCCTGATTGACTGGGAAGCCGAATGGGCTAAGAGCGGAACTGCAATTGCAGTTGGCATGGTTGCTGCTGCGGCAGTAGCGGTAATTGTCCTGATGGTTATCAGAAAAAGCAGCGAAAGGAAAGTGACCCATTAAAATGAACGCGGTTGAGATCGACAACTTGATATATACCTATCCCGGCGCTTCCCAGCCTACCATCAACGGCATTTCGCTGCGGATTGAACAGGGAGATTTCCTCGCGGTCGTCGGCAACAATGGCTGTGGAAAGTCAACCCTGTGCAAGGTACTTAACGGGCTGATCCCTCACTTTATCACAGGTGATTTTCAGGGAGAAGTCCGTGTGGATGGACTGAATACGCTGGAAAGTGACGTAGGTATTCTCGCTCAAAAGGTCGGCTATGTCTACCAGGATTTTGAAAACCAGATCGTTCGTCCGACAGTACTGGACGACGCTTCCTATTCCTGTCTGAATTATGCCTTCCCGGACTATCTTGACCGGGGACGGAAAGCACTCGCTCAGTGCGGCCTGGAAGGGCGGGAAGAAGAATATGTCTGGCAGCTGTCCGGTGGTCAGACACATCTGCTGGCACTTGCGGGAGCAGTGTCGCTCAGCCCGGATGTTATTATTCTGGATGAACCGATTGCGCAGCTGGACCCGATGCACGCTGACCGTATCTATGAAGTTCTTCGTCAGCTCAACGAGGTTTACGGAAAGACAATCATTGTAATCGAACATCATACCGAATATATCGCGGATTACTGCAAACATGTCCTGCTGATGAAAGACGGCAGGGTTAGATGGATGCTTCCGACCCGTGAGGCCCTTCAGAAGGTGGATGAGCTGGAAGAATGCAACATCTTTCCACCGCAGGTTACCCAGGCGGCTGCACGGCTGAAAAAGGCTGGCAGCCTTCCTCAGAACCAGATATTGCCGACGACAGTCCAGGAAGGACTCGAGGTATTTGCTCCGCTGGTAAGCCATCCGGTATCTGCCGAATCGGTGGCGGCGTCCTCTGAACAGACAGCAGTCCGTTTTGAAAATGTATCACTGAATTACCGTTCAGTAAAGGGTGATCCCAGGTGTGTGTTTGATGGGCTGAACCTTGAAATTCACAAGGGTGAAAAGATTGCGCTGATCGGCTCCAATGGTGCGGGTAAATCCACACTGATGAAACTGATGGTTGGGCTGCTCAAACCACAGAGTGGAAGTGTATCCCTGTTTGGGGAATCCATTATCAAGAAAAAGGCAGAAGAACTTTCTCGTCAGATTTCGCTTGTCTATCAGAATCCGGAGGATATGTTTATTAAGGATTCTATCCGCGCGGATATCGCCTATGCCATGCAGGTACGCGGAATTCCTGACTGGCAGCAGCGCACGGATGCTCTGCTGAAACGTTTCCGGCTGGAACAGCTTCAGGACAGAGATGGACGGTTGATGTCCGGAGGACAGATGCGTCGGGCAAGCCTTGCAATTGGTGTTGCACTGGAACCCGGAATTCTGCTGCTGGATGAGCCGACTGCCAATCTGGATATTGCCACCCGTCGGGAAATCATGGGTGTTCTGGAAGATATGAAGGATATTATCCAGACAGCTGTCATTGCAACCCATGATATGCAGCTGGTATGTCAGTGGGCAGAACGGATAATCGTCCTGTGCGGCGGTAAGGTTGTAGCGGATGGTACCAGAGATGAGATCTTTTCCCGTGTGGATCTGGCACAGATGGTTGGAATCCGGCCGCCGGAAATCTTTACAATGGCGCGTGCACTGGACAATCGTGCTCTCTGCTATACGATTGATGAGTTTACCGAATGCTTTAAGGAGGCATGAAAATGGAAAAGCTGATGAATAAACTGTCGGAGAACATCTTGGACAAATTTTCCATGGACTTCCTCCGCAATCAGGTTCTCAAGAATGCCTATGGCAATGATGATACGGTTATTGCGGGACTTGATCCACGTATTCTGATTGCCTGGTACCTGTTTTTTGGTCTGGTACCGTGGTTTGTCAATGATGTCCCGTTTTTGCTGGGCTGCTTTTTGCTGGTAATGGTTACGACCATTCTGGCAAAGGTTGCGGGACTGGTTCTTTTCCTTTTTGCACTGGGCGTTTTTTCGCAGACCGGGTATCTGTTCCTGGTTACGCTGCTGTTTGGCGGAGATGCTTCGGCGGTTATTCCGCTTCTGATTCTCACCCTTAAAGTTGCAACCATCTCTCTGGCGTCCGTTACTGTATTTTCAGGACTGGACCCTGACCGGCTTTCCAATGGCCTGATGTGGTTCGGATGTCCGGAACGGCTGTCTTTTTCCATCTCCT
>DVLW01000023.1 GCA_018715285.1 Candidatus Faecivivens stercoripullorum
TCTCTGGTACAGCCGTTGATCCAGGCTTCATATTCATCAGGCGTTCTTCTGATAAATTCACTCCAGTTTTGCAGATCTCTGGTATACGTTAAACTCGGAAACTCGGCACTGCTTAAATCTGCAAGCAGTGAATCCTGGTAATTCTCTTCACAGGCAATTCCATCATATTTGGCCGCCAGTGCTTTTACCAGCGTGGATTTTCCGGCATATGCAGTGCCATTGACAAAATAAACATTCTCAAATTTCATAGCTTTCTCTCAGATTGACAAAAGGGCGAAAACAGCAAACGTTTTCGCCCTCATATGACTATCGTTATTTAAGCGCCATCGTCTTGTCGTACGCCGCTTTGACCGCGTCCATCCCAAGTGCACGGAACCCGCCTTTTTCCAGCGCGTGTACGCCGGCAATCGTCGTGCCGCCGGGTGAACAGACCTCGTCTTTCAGCTGTCCCGGATGCTTGCCGCTTTGCAGCACCAGTTCCGATGCACCGGCAAGCATCTTCGCTGCAAGCTGCATCGCGGTTGCACGCGGAAGCCCGCATTCGACGCCGCCGTCTGCCAGTGCTTCAATAAACAGATAAGCAAATGCCGGTCCGCATCCTGCAACTGCACTTCCCGCGTCAATCAGGTTTTCGGTAAGCGGCTGGAGCAGTCCTGCCGGTGCAAATGCGTCAAGAAATGTCTTCCACTCGCTATCCTGCACGCCGGTTCCGTCATACAGAATAATCCCTTTGCCAATTGATACCGGCGTATTGGGCATAATCCGGATGACCGGCGCGTTTGTCCCGGACATCGCACGGATTTTCTCCATCGTCAGTCCTGCCGCCATCGTGACCAGTATAAACCGCTCGCCTTTTTCGGCACGGGACTGCAATACCGGCGCTATCTCCTCCATCAGTCCTGCCATCATCTGCGGCTTGACGCCGAGCATGATATAATCCTGCATGGCTGCGTCGGTGTTGCTGCCGGCTTTCGCGCCCAGTCGGTCAGCAAGCATCTCCGCCTTTTCCCGTGTACGGTTGGCCAGCACCAGACTTCCGCCGCCGACTGCCTTTGCAGCCGCGACTGCCAGTGCGCCGCCCATGTTCCCTGTTCCAATAAATCCAAATGTTGCCATTTTCTGGTTCCCCGTCCTTTCTGTTACAGGCTGAATCGGTATCAGCGAATCTGACAGGTCAGCGAATCTGACCGTTGCCGCGAATGACGTATTTATAGGTCATCAGTTCGCCAAGTCCCATCGGGCCGCGTGCGTGCAGCTTCTGGGTCGAGATGCCCATCTCACAGCCAAGTCCAAACTCGCCGCCATCGGTGAATCGGGTCGAGCAGTTGACGTATACTGCCGCCGAATCAACCAGCGTCGTAAACCGGTCGGCATGGTCCTTATTGCCGGTCAGAATCGCTTCACTGTGCCCGGTCGAATGGGCAGAAATATGTGCAATCGCTTCATCCACGCTGTCGACGACCTTAACTGCGAGGATATAATCGAGGAACTCGGTGTCAAAGTCGTTCTCTCCGGCAGGCGTTCCAGGAATAATTGCCGCTGCACGTTCATCCAGCCGCAGTTCCACCGGAACCAGTCCGGCGGCTGCACGTTCATCGACAAGCCGCGTTTTCAGCGCAGGCAAAAACTTTTCTGCAACCGCACTGTGCACCAACAGCACTTCCTCGGCATTGCAGACCGACGGACGGGATGCCTTCGCATTCTCGACGATATCCACGGCACGGTCAAGGTCGGCGCTGTCGTCTACATAGATATGACAGATACCGGTGCCGGTCTGGATGCAGGGTACCTTCGCCTGCTCGACACAGGCACGGATAAGTCCTGCGCCGCCTCTGGGAATCAGCAGGTCAACCAGTCCGACCGCACGCATCAGCTCATAAGAGCTTTCACGGGTGGTGTCTTCAACCAGCGAAACCACCGTCTCGGGCAGTCCGGAAGCCCGCAGTCCTTCCCGCAGTGCACTGACAATCGCATACCCGGAGCGGAACGCCTCTTTGCCGCCGCGCAGAACACAGGCGCTTCCTGCCTTGATGGCAAGCGCTGCCGCATCGGAAGTGACATTCGGACGCGATTCATAGATAATCGCAATGACACCCATCGGAACGGCTGTCTTCTCAATGACCATCCCGTTCGGACGCTCTACCCTTTCCAGTACACGCACCGGGTCTGGAAGCGATGCAACCTCCCGGATACCGTCTGCCATTCCCTTGACCCGTTCAGGGGTGAGACGCAGGCGGTCAAGCATGACGGTTGAAATAGAACCTTCTGCCGCCTTCATATCCTTCTCATTTTCGGAGAGTATCGATGAAACGTTGCGTTCCAGCGCGTCTGCCATCGAAAGCAGAGCCGCGTTTTTCTGGTCGGTTGTAAGGGTCAGCAGTGAGGGCGCAGCGGATTTCGCCGCTTGCAGAATTTGCTGTGTGGTCATGGCCGTTTCTCCTTTGTGTGTCGTGATTTCCAAAGTGTGTTGGTTGATGAAATCAGCCGTTATCCTGGGATTTTTCCTGATTATGTTTATCTTTGGATGCGTAAAAACGGGTGCCGACCGGCTGTCCGTCCAGCAGGTCATACAACAGATGCGGTGCCGCACCGTTGGCAATCACCATATCAATTCCCGCTGCACCGGCAATCGACGCCGCTTTCAGCTTGGTCGCCATTCCGCCCGTTCCAAGGCTGGAACCCTTTCCGCCTGCAAGTGCAAGTACATCCGGCGTCAGTTCGAGTACGTCGTGAATCAGCTTTGCATCCGGGTTTTTGTGCGGGTCGGCAGTGTACAGCCCGTCAATGTCCGACAGCAGTACCAGCAAATCCGCGCCGACTGCGGTGGCAACCAGTGCACCCATCGTGTCATTATCAATCTCGATTTCCTCGGTTGCAACCGAGTCGTTCTCATTGATAATCGGCAGTGCGCCGAGTTCAAGCAGACGGTTGAGGGTGTTTTCAAAGTTTACACGGTGAATATCATCCTGCAAATCCAGTGCCGTCAGCAGAATCTGGGCGACGGTATGGTTATATTCGCCAAACTCTTTATTATATGTATACATCAGCTCACACTGGCCAACCGATGCCGCCGCCTGTTTGGTCGGGATATCTGCCGGACGTTCGCCCAGTGACAGCTTGCCGATTCCCATCCCGATGGCACCGGACGATACCAGTATAATCTGATGGCCGGCGTTTTTCAGGTCGCTCAATACACGGCAAAGTTCCGCTACTCGGCGGATATTCAGCTGACCGGTGGCGTGAGCCAGGGTCGAGGTTCCAATTTTTACTACGATTTTCATGTCGATATATTTCCTTTCGGGTATCCGGATGGTAAAATGCTGTCATACCATCCATCTACTGGTGATACCTCTTTAGTATACACGCTTCCTCCCCAAATGTAAAGAGGGACAGCAGCTGTCAGCTGCCGTCCCTCCCGGTTACTGCTTTTATTCGCCCAAAACGCGGTCAAGGAAATATCTCCACTGTTTCCGCCACCAGGGCCAGTCGTGGTCGACGTCATAGCCCCAGTAATCAATCCAGGCAGGAATACCCTTCTGGCAGAGTACCTCGTCCAGTTCCCGTGTACCGACCAGCATCAGGTCTTCCCATGCACCCTGTCCGACACAGATGATGATCTTCGACTTGCGGTACAAATCCATATACGGATGATCGGCCGGCATATTCCGCAGCGAATGTACCGGTGAATTCATGTACATGTTTTCGTCAAAATAGCCGTGAATCATCAGCGTCGGGTCGTAAATGCCCGACAGCGCAATCAGCGTGTCAAATAAATCCGGGTGACGGAAGAAAAAGTTCGCGGCATGATAGGCACCCATCGAGCAGCCGGTCGCCATCGCTTTCTGTCCGGAACCGTTGATCTCCATCATCCGCGGGTACAGTTCATCAATGACATAGTGGAACCACTTTTCATGCAGCGCCATCCGACGCCCCGGGTCGCCCCATTCGTCCGACCAGGTCTCAGCGTCAATCGTATCAAACGAAAACAGCTGTAACTTCCCTGCTTCAATCTCCGCTGCGCAGACATCCACCATCCCGAAGTTCTCAAAGTCAAAATACCGTCCGTTCTGGGAAGGCACTACCAGCACCGGTTTACCGCCGTGGCCGTATACCTTGAACTCCATATCCCGGTCAAGAATCTTGGAATGCTCTTTATAAACCTTGGTCTCCATCTGTCCGCCTCCTCAGTTGATTTCCGCTGAAACGTATTCCTCAAACTGTGCCAGCTGCTCGGCTGTGTCCAGACGCGCAATATAAAACCGGTCGCCCATTGCGCCTGCAAGTGCCGGGTCGAGTACGCCGGTCATCATGATCTGGTTGCGCCAGCGGGACATGACTTCCTCATGGGTATGGACATACCGCTTTTCGTCACGCCGTCCAACATGCGCACCGTAAAACTTCTCCGGATAATCCGGCAGCGTCAGCCGGTCAAAACAGACCATGTCCGCCCAGCATTTGTAAAAATCGGTCGAGCAGGCATAGTTAATCATCTCAGGCGTGAAGCCGCCGGAAGGACGCATGTTGACTTCCAGTCCGACGATATCGCCCTTTTTGCCCAGTCCTTCCTTGTCCTCCAGAAGACGGAAAAATTCCAGATGGGTGCAGCGCGAACGCACGCCGAATGCCTTGACGCAGGCTCTTCCTGCCGCGCGGACATCATCCGCCAGCGTCTGGACAATGTAGAAAAATACCTTGCTGCGGTCATTGACCGAGTCCATGATCGATACAGGCGTGATGTTGCCTGTCTCCAGCAGAGGATTGCCGTGAGAATCGATGATCGAGTCATACGAGCAGATCTCGCCGTTGATAAACTCCTCCATGATGTACTGGGTCGACCAGCCGGATGCATAAAATTCCCGCAGCTGGGCTTCGTTCTTCAGCTTGAAGGTCGCGTTGGAACCGACACCGTTATCCGGCTTGACGATGACCGGATAGCCGACTTCCGAGGCAAATTTCAGCCCGTTTTCCAGCGTGTCCACCAGATGATACCGCGCAGTCGGAATGCCAGCCTCCTTGTAGTACGCCTTCATCGCCGATTTGTGCTTGATCTTCTCCATATCCCAGCTCTTCTGGCCGGATGTGATGTTGAAATCCGTCCGGAGTGCTGCATCCTGTTCCAGCCAGTACTCGTTGTTGGATTCCAGCCAGTCAATCTTTCCATACTTGAAGGTAAAAAACGCAACCGCACGCAGCATCTCATCATAGTTTTCCATGCTGGACACACGGTAATATTCCGTCAGCGACTCTTTCAGTTCGTCGCACAGCTCTTCATACGGCGCATCGCCAATTCCCAGGACATTGGCTCCGTTCCGGGCAAGCTCCTGGCAGAATCGATAATAGTTGGTCGGAAAATGCGGGGAAATATAAATGACATTCATCCCATCAGATCCTTTCATCATCGCCCTTTCATCTTTTGATGATGCAATCGGGCAAAGTATATTGTTTACATAATATCACAAATTGCAGTAATTTGCAATCATCAAATTATTTTTGCAGGATTTTAAATTATATCATTCATTTTTATTTGATCCGCATCGGCATTTTGGGGAGATTCTCGGACGTTTTTGCAATATGAACTCCCGAAATTATCCGAAAACAGGGTGACAGAAAATCAGATTCTTTCAAAGAACAATTCTGTGCAGATATCCAAAAGTTGCCTGTAACGAAAAATTTTGAAAGAAACCTTATTGACATCCTGCACTTTCGTTGCTATAATCTGACCATCGAAACAAGAAAACAGAATATCTGATAAACAAAGGCGTTTGCATCTTGGCGGGAACTTTCCCCGGTGCAGACGCCTTTTTCTGTTATTCTTGTTCCGAATACTGGAGAAGGGTTTGATGAAAATGAAAAAAATCAAAAATCTGTTCGTGATCGCCTGTCTTGCCGCTATGACCGCAGGTCTTGTCTCCTGCTCCGGGTCTGCTGCCGGGAATTCTTCTTCTGAAAGCTCTTCCGGGTCGGCGTCTTCTGCCGATGGCGTAACGGTCAAACATATCGGTACCGGTTCATCGGTTCCTCCGTTCTGCTATCTGGATGAAAACGGCGAATTACAGGGATACGATATCGCGGTTTTGCATGAATTGGATGACCGGCTGGAACAGTATGAATTTGATATCCAGTATATGGACTTTTCAGCGCTGATCGTTTCGCTGGATGCCGGTCAGCTGGATATGGTCTCCCATCAGCTGGTCAAGAGCGACGCCAGAAAAGAAAAATACCTCTTCCCGGAACAGTATTACTGTCTCTCGCCGATGAGTCTGGCGGTCAGCTCCGACAGCAATATCACCTCTCTGGCGGATATGGCCGGTAAAAAGATCAACCAGGACCCGTCGT